>JAHFDV010000173.1 GCA_023248815.1 Myxococcales bacterium | reverse complement strand
ATGTCGTCGGGGTGGTTCGCGAGCTCGGCCTCGACGAGTGCGTCCGTGATGTCACTCCCTCTGGCCCGCGCTTCCGCCGCACCGAAGAATGCGGCGCGCCGCTCGAGCGTGTCGCGCTTCAAAGCGTGCAGCCCTTTGCCGAGGGTTTCACCGCTCGCCTTTTCGTTGAGGAGCGTCGCTACCGCGAGGCCTTGCCGAAGGTCTGGCGTGAGGGCTTCGTTTTCAAAAAGCGGGGAGAGCGCCGAAATGGCAACGTCTGGACGTCCTTCGCTCAACTCGAGCGCGAAGCGTGCGAACGCGAGCTTTGCGTCGTCTCCGCCGATCTCACCCTGGAGCTCCAGCGCACGCGCACGAAATTGCGGGCGTCGAATGGCTGCAACCTGCATCAAACTCGAGAACACGGGCTTGAGCGACTCTTCGAGCATCACGGCATTCTCGAAGGCGACGCGGAACGTCTCGAGATCTTCGCGATTCCATGCGTGCATTCCCGCGACGAAATAGAGACGCGCCGCTTTCACGTCGTCATCGAGCGACGACGCAAGGCGATGAAGAACTTCGTAGACCTCGTTCGACGTGCCTTCGCGCGTGAGAGCGAGGGCAAGCATGTTCGCGACGATGGCATCGGAGTCGAGAACGTCTTCGATCTCGCTCCAGCGCGCGCGAAGCACGCTGGCGAGCCCGCTCTTCGGGCCGAGGAGCGCGGCAACGGTCTTGGCGGAGCTCGCGATCTCGCTGCTAGCGGCAATGGCCGCATAAGCTTCGAACCCTGCACCGAGCTCGGAGTCTTCGACGTTGAGCTTCTGTGAGGGCAACCCGAAGCGGACTGCCTTGGCGGCTTTCTCGTCGACCTTGGAAAGCTCTTCGATGGCGCTCGACAGGCCGCGATCGTTTCCGGAGATCACGTAGCCACGGATCGCCTCGAAAACGTATGCCGGTGCTTCGACCGCGTTGGCGCGCGCGAGACGGAGAGAGGCTTCAGCATGCCACGCAGAGTTGTTGCTTTTCCAGGCGAAGAGGCGCGCGGCCTCTGCGGCGAGTTGCTCCGGGAGTCCGTCCGCGACTCCGTCTGCGAGGCTGGCCTTCGCAGCGTCGTCGTCCTTCGCAATGCAGGAGTAGAGATAGGCCGCGCCAACGAAGAGGAGCGGCTCTTTCGAACGTTTTGCGGCTTCTTCGACGAGGCCGGCGACCCTCACGGCGTCTTGCATCTGCCACGCCGCGAGACCCAGCATTGCCAGAGCGAAGTCGGCGCTGCGCGAAAGGCGCGTGGCCTCTTCGAGGAGCGGAAGCGCTTCTTCTGGCTCTCCGGCTTCGAGAAGAGCAGTCGCACGTAGGGCGAGCGTCGCGGCGCGTAGCTCCGGATCTCGCGAAAGCGCGTCGAGCGTCGCCACGTGTCTCGCGAGATCTTCTGCGAGGAGGTTCTGAAGGAAGAGCGCCGCCGGGCTCTCTCCACTCATCTCGCCTACCTGAATGCCCCGAACGCTCGCGCTCTCCCGCAAGTAGGGCGACAGCGGTTCACCCGAAACTTCGCTTCGACGGACGGCGAGGTCGAGCAGTGTCGAGAAGTCGGCTTCGTCGATGCGTCCGCGAAAATGCGCGTCGTGCGCGATCCGAATCGGCCTCCGAATCGGCCCAATCTCGATCGCCCGCGAGAGGGCTCTCACGCCGAGCGCCGTCGACGCTTCACCGCGCTCGAGGAATGTTCTCGCGCGATAGAGCAAGAGCTCGAAGTCGAAGGAGCCTTCGATTTTCGCGTCTGCATCGAAGCGCAGATCGAGTGCGCGATCGGCAGTCTGTTCGTCGCTCGTGCGCAGCGCGAACAGGTGAAGCAAAATCGCATGGAGGGCGCGTTCTGATGACGTGAGCGCCTCGAGATCGTCCAATGCGAGGAGCGCGTTCTTGCCGTCTTCGTTGCGGTCTTCTGCGAGGTGAGCGACCGCTTCGAGCATGACGGCGTAGGCAATTGCCCGAGGGTCGCTCGAACGTTCTCGGAGCGTGGTGGCGACGCGCGCGAGCTCCGTGTATTTTTTCGTGCGAAAGAGAATCCGTGCGAGCGCCGCGAGAGGCTCGCGTTTCTCCAAGTCGAGATTGCTCGCTGCGAGGTAATTCGCAGCCGCAGCCGGCTCGTCGCCTTCTGCTTCCTCGAGCTCGCCCAACTCGTAACGGAGCCGCGCTTCGAGCGAAGGATCCGCGCCGACGCCTTGCAGCGCATCGAGCTCTCGCTGCAGAAACGCAGCGCTCAGCGGATCTCGCGCGGCTTCGGCCGAGGGCCCTTCCATCGCGGAAAACCTACTCCAATTCACTGTACGGATGTGCGGAATTCACCCGAACTTCCGCGGGCTCCGCAACTGATGTGTGCGCACTGCAAAGCGCAATCCCGAGCGTGCAGCCTAGGGCGCGAACTGCCGTGATCGACGTGCTTCGAGATGCAGGCTCAGCCCAGGCGGTCGAGGCGCTCTTTGATCTTCCCCTCGACGACGCCCTTCATCGGACGAAGCATGAGCGGAAGGTCGACCTCGACGCGCACTTCTTTCTCGCGGACGATGACTTGGCCCTTGGCGCCCTTGGCCATGCCGCTCGGAGCGTGGAACTCGATGGTGTCACCGGCCCACTTCCACTCGATGCCGAGTTTCTCTGCCATGCCCTTCGCGAGCTCCTCGGCCTTTTGTCGCGCGTCATCCTTCGAGAGCGTGTGCGGGCGAGAAATTTCAATCGTTGCCATGGGAGATCCTCCAGCCTTCGGCGATTACGCCATTTGAAGATGCGCGTGCAAGAAAAACCGCCGCAAAACGGCGGGAGTGTCACTCTCTGCGTCGGTAGATCCAATACCCGGTGCGCGTGAGGACGATGCCGCTCACGCCGCCAGGCTCGAGCGAAAAGAGTGCGCGCTCCGAAACCTTGTCTTGGAGATCGCCGAGGTCCACGTGCCCGTAGTCGTCGGCCGAATCGCTGTCGCCTTGGGCGAGCGCGCTCTTCCAGTCCGATTGAGCGAGGTGGCCGAGTCGCAAGATGAGCTCTTCGGCTGCGGCCCTCGAACGCGCATTCGTCGGCGCGTCGTCCGTGCCGGCGAAAGTCACGTGAATCGTCCCGAATCCCACGCGCCGCGGCGGTGAGGCTGGGAGCGCGCTCGGGATGGGCGGGATGGGCTTGTCGAGCGACGGGGCTTCAGCGGCTGTCGCTACGGGCGCCGCGACCGTGCCCGTAGCGAGCCGTTCTCCGAACGCAGAAGAAGCGGGGGCGACTCCGGCATCCAGGACTGCCGTCGTCGAACGAATGGGCGCAGGATCGTTTTTGGCGACGAACGCCGTGAACCCTGCAACCCCGAGAACGATGACCGCGAGCAATCCCGCGAGAGCGCCGTTCATCAGGTGCTTTCGACTTGATCGAGCGGCTGCTCGTCCGTCTCTGCATCCCAGTCTTCACCGGGTCGCATGATTGCGGGCGTCGCTTCTCCACCGTAGAGGTCGAGCTGGGCTGCGAGCCAGCTTTCTTTCGCGATGAGCGCCTTCTTCTCCGAAGGCTCGATGTCCGACTTTTGAAGCTCCGTCTGGACGTGATTGAGCTCTTGGCGAACCAGAACCGGATCGATGCCTTCGCGGTCTTTGAAGTTGTCCGTGAGGATGAGTACCTTCTCGGGTGACACTTCTGCGAAGCCGTCGCCGATGGCGCTCTTGTGGAGCTCACCGCCCGAACGGAACGAAAGAATTCCTGCGCGCAGCGAGATGAGAAGCGGAAGGTGACCCGGGAGAACGGTGAATTCACCGCGCGCTCCCGGAGCAATCACTTCATCGGCCGTCGATTCTAGGGCGCGACCCGAAGGGGTGACGACCTCGAGGCTGATTTTGTCCATCTCAGGCCTTCTTCGTGAGCGTTGCGGCCTTTGCCTTCATCGCTTCGATGTCGCCGACGAGGTAGAACGCCTGCTCGGGGTATTCGAGGTCGTTGTCGAACTTGCCGTCGAGGATCTCTTCGAAGGAAGCGATCGTGTCTTCGAGCTCGACGAACTGGCCGTCGAGGCCCGTGAACTGCTGCGCGACGAAGAACGGCTGCGAGAGGAAGCGCTGAATCTTGCGCGCGCGCGACACGATGAGCTTGTCGTCTTCGCTGAGCTCGTCCATGCCGAGAATCGCGATGATGTCCTGAAGGTCCTTGTACTTCTGGAGCGTCGACTGCACGCGACGCGCGCAGTTGTAGTGGCGCTCACCAATGATCGTCGGGTCGAGAAGCGTCGACGTCGAGTCGAGCGGGTCGACGGCGGGATAGATGCCGAGCTCCGAGATCGCGCGCGAGAGAACGGTCGTTGCGTCGAGGTGAGCGAAAGTCGTTGCGGGCGCGGGGTCGGTCAAGTCGTCGGCGGGAACGTAGACGGCCTGAACCGAAGTAATCGATCCCTTGTTGGTCGACGTGATGCGCTCCTGGAGCGCGCCCATTTCCGTCGCGAGCGTAGGCTGGTAACCGACGGCAGAGGGAATACGGCCGAGAAGCGCGGACACTTCCGAACCGGCTTGCGTGAAGCGGAAGATGTTGTCGACGAAGAGCAGAACGTCTTGCCCTTCTTCGTCGCGGAAGTACTCGGCAACCGTGAGCGCCGAGAGAGCGACGCGAGCGCGGGCTCCTGGCGGCTCGTTCATCTGGCCGAAGATGAGCGCCGTCTTCGAGATGACGGGCTCGCCCGTGTCGAGCTTGGACTCGTTCATTTCGATGAAGAGGTCACATCCTTCACGCGTGCGCTCGCCGACGCCAGCGAAGCACGACACGCCGCCGTGCTTGCGCGCGACGTTGTTGATGAGCTCTTGAATGAGAACGGTCTTGCCGACGCCGGCGCCGCCGAAGAGGCCGATCTTGCCGCCTTTGCGGTACGGAGCGAGGAGGTCGATGACCTTGATGCCCGTCTTGAAGACTTCGATCTTCGTCGACTGCTCTTGGAACGTCGGAGGAGCGCGGTGAATGGGCGCGGTCTTCTTCGCAGAGACGGGGCCTGCCTCGTCGACCGGTTCGCCGAGAACGTTGAGGATGCGGCCGAGGCACTCGGGGCCGACGGGCATCGCGATCGGGCTGCCCGTGTCGCGGGCGTCCATGCCGCGAACCAAACCGTCCGTCGTATCCATCGCGATCGCGCGGACCGTGTTTTCACCGAGGTGCTGAGCGACTTCGAGCGTGAGGTTGTCCTTCACGTTCGAGATGCCAGGGTTCGAGAGCTTGAGCGCGTTCAGAATCTTCGGGACGTTTCCATCCGGGAACTCGACGTCCACGACGGGACCGATGACCTGAACGACTTTACCTTTGCCTGCACCAAGAACCTGTTGCGTCATTTGCCGCTTCTCGCTTTGTTTGTTGAGCGCGTTCACTTCGTGAATCGCAGGGTAAAAGTTTCGAGCTCCGCATTCGCGAATCGTTCGAAACCGCGGCTCCGCTTAGCACGCGTAAGGGGGCGAAAACAAGGGCACAATCTGCAAACGCGTGCCCATTTGATCAGCGTTGCTGTCGACGGCTCTGGCGGACGCCGTTTTTACGCGCCGACCACGCGGCAGCGAGACTCAAAAACCGAGGTCCTGCTGTGGGCCCAACCCCTCGGCTTTGTTCGAAGGATCGGTGGGACCATCCACCTTCGACGTGACGCCTTGGGGAGAGCTCGGCTTTCGCGCGAGATGCACTTCGACGTCGCTCACGAGGGTGAGGACCTTCGGAGAATAACCGTCGAGCGCGATGACGACGCGCCGTGAGGGGGATGCGGGGGCGGTGCAGGGGGTTTGCTTGCAGGCGATGGCGCCGAGCGACGTATCCCAGCGAACGATGGCTCCGCGGGGTTCGGTCGTGATATGGACGAGTCGTCCGTCTGCCGTCTCACTTTGCGGTGCCACGGGACCCTTCAAGACCCGCGCTTCGTTCGTCGTCACGGCGGTTGTGCTCTCTCGCGCCGCCATCTGTGGCGCAGCGGCCGTCGAGCGGGCCTCCGCGATGTCGCTCGCGGTCGACGGTTCGAACGGCAGAATCGCTTCACTCTCAGCGTTCGCCTTTTGGGCGGCGCCGCGGATGGCTTGCGCTTCGTTCGTTTCGCGCCGACCGAGCACCGAGCCAATCACGAGCGCGAGCGCTGCGGCGACGCCGAGACCGAGGCCAAAGACGAGTGAGCCTCCGACGCCACGCCTCGGGAGCGCGAGGGTCGAAAGGTTCGTCGGCGGAATGCTCGCGCCGAGCGACGAAGACATGCTGGGCGAAGAGAGATTCATCTCTTCGGAAAGTCGAATCAGCGAGCTCGTCGCAGCCTCGGGCGGAAGGCTGTCGTTCGTTTTCCACGCGATGGGCGGTGCAGTGGGCGTTCCGTCTTCGTGCGTCGCAAACGTTCCTTGATTCTCGCGGCGCAGCGCGAAGAGCACTTCGCGAAAATCCGCGAAGCGATCTTCAGGGCGTTTTTCGAGGCACTTCTTGATGACGGCTTCGAGCCATTCCGGCGCGCGGCCGTTGGGGCCGCTGACTTCGGGAACGGCATCTTTCAGATGCGCGTCCATCGTTGCCATCATCGACTCGCCGTCGAACGGTGCACGGCCAGTGAGCGTCTCGAAGAGCAAGATGCCGAACGCGTAGACGTCGGTGCGCGCGTCGATCGCGCCGCCAGTAATCTGCTCTGGCGAGCTGTACTTGGGTGAGCCGAGGAATAGCCCGGATTGTGAGAGCTCGCTCACACCGCTCTGGACGTCTTTTACGAGGCCGAAATCGAGCACTTTGACGAGGTCGCCGCCTTCGTCTTCCGAGAGGAAGATGTTGCCCGGCTTGAGATCGCGATGAACGAGTCCCGCACGATGGGATTCGCGAAGCGCGCGCGCGACTTGGATGCCGACGCGCACGGCGCGATCGACGGGGAAGGGGCCTTCGGCGCGAAGGGCGCGGTGAAGGCTCTTTCCCTGGAGCAGCTCCATCACCATGAACAGAGCGCCGTCGTCCGTCTCGCCGTAGTCGTAGACCGTGACGATGTTCGGATGATTCAAACGCGCCGTGACCTGAGCCTCGAGGAAGAAGCGCTTCCTAAACGCGCCGTCGAGCCCAGCGGCGGCTCGCACGTCCATAACCTTTACGGCGCAGTCGCGTCCGAGCGGCTCTTGGCGAGCACGATAGACCTTCGCCATTCCGCCGCGAGCGATGGCGCGTTCGACGTGGTACCGACCGAGGAGCGTGCGACCGATGATGGAATCCGGAGCGCGAACGACCTCGCCCTCCGAGGAAACCATCGATTCGCGTCCGCTCTCTTCCGTCACGTGTGTGCCTCTCACTTGACTGACTCGGCCGCCACTGACCGAAAGAGCACCGTACTCTTAAAACGCGATCGAGCAACGTCAATCCATTCGGTTTCTAGTCGATAAATACAGCGTATTTCATGCGTCAGAATGCCGCGCTGTGTCATTTGAATGGATAGCCACCGTTAAGACAATCTCACGCGGAGTTGCGCCACACGCGATCGCGTTCGCCGCGCGCGGGCCGTCGCGCACTCGACCTTACGCGTAGGCGCTCACGGCCGACACGAGGCGCGCTCTCGCTTCTTCCGCTGACGACGGGCGATCACTTGGACGCTTCGCGAGGCAGGACTGTACGAATGTCTCGAGCCGTTCGTTGTCCAGCCGACGACCGCTCGGCCTTCGAAGCGGCGGAGGCGTCTCCGTCTTGTGCGCGTTGATCGCGCGCTCTCCACTCGAGCTCCCGAAAGGCGATCGCCCCGAGAGCATCTCGTAGAGGAGAAGACCGACGCCGTAGACATCCGACCGCTCGTCGAGAGCTTCGCCCTTCGCGTGCTCGGGCGTGAAGTAGCGCGGGTGCTCGGATGCAAGGTGATGCGCGCCGTAGTCGAGCACGCGCACGACATCCGTGTCGTCGCCTTCGGTACCGAGGAAGATGTTTGCAGGATGCAAGCTTCCGTGGATGAGAGCGATGGAATGAGCTTCTTTCAGTGCACGAAGGAGCTGCACGGTGATCCCGAGAGCACGCGCTTCGCTGAATGCACCGATCGCGCGAATCTGTTTGGAGAGCGGCATGCCGCGCGCCTTTTCGGAGACCAGCACTAGCCGGGGCTCGCCGGTCTCCCTCGTGCGCGCCGTCTTTACGTGCAAGAGGCCGAGGTTGTTCGGGTGCGAAAGGCGAAGCGCGCGAAGGCACGCCAGGCGGAGAGATTCATGTGACTCGGCCGAAGCAGCGCGCGCCACTTTGACGACGACCGCGCGATCCCCATCGCGCGCTTCGTAGACGGAGCTCCGCCTACCATTCGCTACGTTCTCGCCGAGATGAAACCTCTCCCCCAGCGCTTCTTCGAGATCACCCCGTGAAAGCACCGACTAGTTCTACGGGGCATTGCTCGTATCGGCAACGCAGGGGCACGCCCCACGCGTGACGGCTTGTTGCGCCCGCGAGCGGGGACAGTTCAATCCGCTTGAAATTGCGGGAGCTCTCGGATGAACGTCATCGCGGCAGCAGGCTCTTCGACATCCGGAAGAAAAGGGATGGAAGAGCGCTCGAGGCGCGTTAGCCAACTGCGATCGAGCGGCGTTTCGAGGTCGGCGGGTTTCATTGCAGCCACCGTGGTCTCACCATGGAGGCCCGTCGAACGTCCAACCCCGACTGCGAAGCCGGAGAGCAAAAACGCCGCCCGCACACCCGTTGCTGCGCTGTAAGTATGAACGGTCACGCCGTCCCGGCATGCCCCGCGCAAGGTGCGCAACGTCTTCGAAGACCAGACCGCGGGGTCGACCGTGCGCGAGAACGGGTCCCAAAAGACCACGTCGGCGCGTCCCTCTGGTTCGTGCGCTATCGCATGCGCGAGGTCGCCGAAAGACAGACGCCAGCTCGTGCGCTTCGTTTCGTGATGGCCGACATCGACGATCGCCGTTGCGGCGACGTGCGCTTCGTCCGCGGCGTTCGCATATCCGAATGCGGCGCGATGATCCGGATGCAGCGCGAGCTTCAGCGCTGAGAGATCATGTTCGAAGCTCACGATCTCGAGCTTGCGCGCGCTCTCGGGCAACGACTCGGAGATGCGCCATGCGCCGATTGCATTCGTTGCGGCGCCGAGCCCCACGTCGAGCAACACGAGAGGTGGGCCTCCTTCGCGGAGTCTCGCCTCGAGGCGCGATGGTTCGAGGTACACGATGCGTGATTCGAGGCCGGGTCCCATCGGATGCATCGTCTCGCCGCTCAAGCGATCACGAATCGCGCTCTCGCCGTTCTTGGTGACGACGACTTCGCACTCCATCTTGTTCGCGTCTGGCAACGCGGAGGCCTTCGCGTCAGGCGACATGAAGACGTTGCGCGGCATGCTCATGACGATCGATCTGTTCGAGTCGTTCTTTCGCAAAGGCTGCGAAGACGCCGCGTTCGATCGCCGCGCGCGATTCGGCCATCAGCGAATGGTAATAGTGGAGGTTGTGCAGCGCGAGAAGCCGCGGCGCGATCGGCTCATAAGCCTTGAAAAGATGGTGAATGTACGCGCGGCTATAAGTTTTGCAGACGTAGCAAGAGCACGCGGCATCGAGCGGTGACTCGTCGAGATAGGAGGGCAAGCGCGTCACGCGAACGCGTCCTGTCGACGTAAAGGCCGTTCCCTGATTGGCGAGCGCCGTCGGGATGATGCAGTCGAACATGTCGACGCCTGCGAGCATCGCGTTCAAGAGGTCTGGAGGAGTGCCGACCCCCATGAGGTAACGCGGGCGATCGCGTGGCAAGAGCTCTGCGGCAAACGCCGTCGTGTCTTCGCGCTGTGACCGCTTGTCGCCGACGGCGAGGCCTCCGATAGCGAAGCCGTCGAACTCGTGCTGCGTGAGAAAATCTGCCGACTCACGGCGAAGCTCCGGCACTACTCCGCCTTGGACGATCGCGAAGAGTGCCTGCGCTGGATTCGTCCGCGCCGCAAGACTGCGGAGTGCCCAACGATGCGTGCGCTCCATCGCGGCGTGCACCACTTCTCTCGGAGACGTCGAATTCACGCACTCGTCGAGGACCATCATGATGTCCGAGCCGATCGCCGTCTGCACTTCGATCGAGAGCTCGGGAGAGAGCTGGTGATACCGCCCGTCGGTATAGGATTTGAAGCGCGCCCCTTTTTCGTTGATGGTGCGCGAGCCAGGGAGCGAGAAAATCTGGAAGCCGCCGGAGTCCGTGAGGATCGGCCCGGACCAGCGCATGAACTTGTGTAGGCCGCCGAGCGCGCGGAACGCCTCGATGCCGGGACGGATCATGAGGTGATAGGTGTTTCCGAGAACGACCTGGGTTCCGACGCGCTCGAGGTCATCCGGCGAGCAGTGAGTGACGCAAGCGCGCGTGCCGACGTCCATGAAGACGGGCGTCTCCACGCGGCCGTGAGCGGTCAACATCGAACCGCGACGCGCGTTGGACCCGGGATCGGTCGCCAAGACCTCGAACGGAATCATGGGCGCTGCGTACACCGCCCGAGCGCCGCTTGTCGACTGCGACCGTGAGATGTCTCGTCACGAGCGGCGCAGGAACTTTCGCGGCGGAGAGTCTCTACGGG
>JAHFDV010000557.1 GCA_023248815.1 Myxococcales bacterium | reverse complement strand
TCCGCATTGGGGACAACATCGAGCGCGTCGCAGTCGCTCTGCCCAGCGTCTGCTTGGAGTCCTTTGAACAAGGGGGCCCATCCTCCGGCCGTCTGTCGGTAAACGTCGATGGAGCGATAACCGTCCTCACCTTGGATCGAGCAGAGACCCATCAACACCGAGTCGTCGGCGAGCGTCGTCAACGCGAGATCGATCGAGTGGCCCGCTGCGGGTGGCGTCGACACTTCCAGTGCCGAGCCATTCCAGCGTTGTGTGCGCGGGCGCCCATCCATGCGATCGATCCACGCGACGAGCATCGAATCGCCCTGAGCAGCGGTCATCTCGATAGTGTCGGCTTTCGCGATCGTTTTCGCAGGCGTCTCGAAGACCGTCTTCCACGCAGTGCCATCCCAACGTGCAGCGCGCGCGACCGATCCTGTTTTTTCTTCGCTGTACCACGCGAGCCAAGGCTTCCCGTCGCGACCTTTCGTGGCCGACGCGCGGCCGTCGATGCGCGTTGAAAACGGCAGCGTCTGCGCCTCCCATGCAGTTCCCGTCCAACGTGCGACGTGAAAGGTTGGCGGTGCGCTCTCGTGTGCGCTCGTCTCGTTCCAGGCGAGGACAGGGGTGCCACGCTCGTCGGACGTGAGCACCATCGCTTCACGCTTCGTCGCGGCATCGAGATGAATTGCGCTGCTCGAGACGCCTGAAAGAGCACTCGCGTGCGAACCGAACGCTGGGTCCACGTTCGGCAAGACACTCCACGTGGCGTCGTTCATCCGAAGAAGGCGCTCCGTCTCATTCTGATCGACGAGAAGCAGGTCGTCGATGCCGGAGCGAACCAACGAGATGTCGCCGGACGACTCGTAGAACGGCTCTTCCGTACTCAGGGGCGGCATCGAATCCCAGCACCACGCAGCGTCGTCGGGAATATGCGGCAGCGTCTTCGTGTTCGATGTTGGCGGCGTGGTCGCTCGGCCGGGAGTCGCACTCGTCGCTGTCGTTGGCGTGCTCGAAGGTGGGGGCGTCGTGGGACTACACGCGGCGAGAGTGACGGGGCCACACGCAAGGAAAAAAGGAAAGGACCAAGCCGAAGCAAGTCGTCGCATTCGCGCGATTGTCGCGCGGAACAAGAGGCTCGGCACATCTTTCTCATCTCTTCGCGGCCGGATCCTCAGAGGCCGGCCGTCTATCTATTGCTTCCCGGTCATTGATGACGAACCCATCCGATTTTCCCGACGTCTACCGTCGCTTCATCGCGCCCATTCGCGCGAAGTGTCAGCGCACCCTCGGTCGCACGGATGCGGCAGAAGATATCGCGCAAGAAGCGTTCGTTCGCCTCTGGCAATCGGGACCGCGCATCACGAAGGAAACAGAAACGCGCACGATCATGTCCTGGCTCTACCTCACGACAACCCGACTCGCGATCGACCACCTGCGAATGAAGCGACGGCACGTCTCCGAAGACGAACTCGTTGCGCTCCCGGGCGGCGTTTCGGCACAAGAAGCACTGACCGCGCGCTCTCATATCGTCGCGCTCATCGCCCGTGTCGAACGCGACGAGCTAGAAGCGGCGCTGCTCGTGCGCGTTGATGGGCTCACGCATCCCGAAGCCGCCACGATTCTGAACGTCTCCGAACGCACGGTGCGTCGCCTCCTTGAACGATTCGACGAACAGAGCGCGTCTCTCAGAAAGGAGCATTCGTCATGAGCACTCCGCACCTCTCGCCATTTGCGCTCGACGCGTATTTTTCCGAACAGAAGTCGGACGTCGAAATAGAAGGGCATCTCGGAAGCTGCGAATCGTGCGCGGCCTACGTCGCGAATCTGCGCCGTCTCGACGGTGAAGACAATAAACGGTTCTTGAGGCGACCATTGCAAGCGACATCGCGTGTTGGACGACCCGGCCGTGACGCCAACGCGCGACGTTTTGTCGCCATCTCGTCGGCCGTCGGCACGCTCGCGCTCGCGGCAGGATTCGTACTCTTTCTACGTCACCGTCAGGTGGAGGACACCTACGTGGGCATCAAAGGCCTTCCAGCCGTGCAAGTGATCGTGAAGAGCGATCTCGGGACGCGCGTGTGGGACGGAGCATCACCCGTGTTTCCAGGTGATGCACTCGCGCTCGAAGTCGCTTGCGAAGACATGAGCTTCGTAACCGTCGCAACGGAGGACGAGGGGACGCGCAAAGTAGGGCGGCTCTCCGAGGGTCCTTGCCCGAAGAATGCTGCGCCGCTCCCATTCACGCTCGTGGTCGACGAGCAAAGAGGTCCCGAGCACTTCTCGGTCGTCATGAGTCACGTCCATCTCGAGGACGACGTACTTGCCGCCTCAGTTCGAGAAAGGACCAGAAAAGATGGCATTTGGGTGACGGCCTTCACATTTCAAAAGGAATTTCGCTGATGAGAGTCAATCGATTGGTGCCCGCCCTTTGCGCCGCGCCGTTTTTTTTCGGGACGTCATCGGTCCAGGCAGACGAGCCAAAGCATGTTCGCCGCATCGCGATCGTCATTGGTGCGAATGAGCCCGCACCAGGGCGCGTACCACTTCGTTATGCACTCTCGGATGCCGAGCTCATGGCGGATACGCTCGTCCGCGTGGGGCGCTTCGCGGAATCCGATGTGCACGTGCTCAAGGAGCCGCACCCCGCGGAAATTTTCGCGCAGATCGACACGGTCGAGAGCGAGTTGAAAGCTGCGCGCGGCGAGTCGCTCCTTCTCGTCTACTACTCAGGACACTCCGATGGCCAAGCGCTCTTTCCGCATGGCGAGAGCCTTGCAATGAGTGACATTCGCGATCGCGTGGCGAAGTCGTCGGCGCGCGTTCGCGTTGCCATCCTCGATACCTGCCGCGGCGGAGGCTTCACGAATACGAAAGGCGTCACCGTCGGTCCGGCCCTCGACGCAATGGATCTCATGACCGTGTCGACCGAAGGCACGGCGCTTCTCTCTTCGAGCTCGGGCATCGAGAACGCGCATGAAGCCTCCGCGGTGAACGGCTCTTTCTTCACGCATCACATCGTTGCCGGGCTCATGGGAGCCGCCGACAAGAATGGCGATCGCAACATCACGCTCCAAGAGGTCTACGAATACGCCAAAGAGCGAACCGTACGCGATAGCGCACGCATGGCGACGACGACGCAGCATCCGAGCTTCGACATGCAGCTTCGCGGACGTCAGGACATCGTGCTCTCGCAAACGGCGTCGAGCCCGAGCGCGCTCGAAGTGAATCAGAAAAATGCGCTCGAGATCATTCATCTCGGCAGCGGAGTCACGGTGATGGAGACGCCGCCTACCGAGCAACGCTTGCGCCTTGCGCTCGTGCCTGGGAACTATCTCGTGCGACGCGTGAGCGATGGCCGCGTGTATTCGAAGGAGATCAACGTGCGGCCGGGCACGACGACGACCGTCGAAGAAGCGCAGCTCGAAATCACGGGGAGTGAGAAGCTTGCGTTGAAAGGTGATGGCAACGAAGCGCGGCCTCGCCTTCTCTACAGTGATCTGAGCACGCAGCCTGCCTGGAAGTGGCAGCTTCGGATCAGCGCGGGCGGCAACGGTGCGCGCGATGGTTCCCCGCTTCTAGGATCCGTGGGCTTGACGGTCGGACTCACCGACCGACTCTCCGTGAAGCTTCCTTTCCCCAGCGTCGCCTATCGGTTCGGCGCTCACGAGGGATTCGAGTTCATTCCGCGCTTCGGAATGCCCAACAGGCCATACGCATTGGGCGAGCGTCTTCCAACGGACTTGGAGGTCGGGTTCAACACTCGAACGTGGTTGAGCAAACGACTTAGCCTTACGACAGACCTC
>JAHFDV010000172.1 GCA_023248815.1 Myxococcales bacterium | reverse complement strand
ATTCGCATACGCGAGGTTCACCGTCGCCGCGCCTCCCTGCAGCCAGTTGTTTTCGATCAGGATGGTTCCGAGATGATTCGCGGGGTCGGTGTTGACCGCCTGCGCGATCATGAATGCGGCATTGTTGTAGTCGTCGCCGGCTCCCTTCCCTGCACCGCGATCACCACCGATGAAGTTGCCGCGAATGACGTAGTTGCCACCACGCTGCAGCTGAATTCCGTCATCGTGCGACTGCCCGTCGGTATGTACGCCGTCCGCTGGCGGACCGCTTGGATCCCAACTGAAGAACGTGCCGTCATGAATCCACGACGCTTCGACGGTGACGTTTCCCTCCGGCATCATCATGCCGACCCCGTCGATGCCCTTCACGATTTCCGTGCGTCGCACGGTGAAGTTGGACCCGTCGACACCGTCGCGGAAGAGGCTGTCCCGGGCATTCAGATCGATGCGCGAGTCTTCGATGACGAGGCCCATGAGATCGTAGTTCTTCGCCTCGATCGTGCGCTCCTTCGAAGTGTCACCGCCGGCGGGTCCGCGAAGGATGGAGTTACGAATGATCACGTTCTTCGCCGTCGCCTCGAGCACGAGCTTGCCGTAGAGGTCGATTCCTTCGACAACGGTGTTCGGCGCGGAGATCGTCAAGGTGCCGTCTTTGCGCGTGAGAGCAACACACGGGACGGGACCCGTCGTCGACGCGCCGGGACGATAGCTGCCGACGACGAGCGCGCGCCGCGCCGCTTTCGCCGCGTCACACGTCGATGTCCCTCCACCGCCCGACGACGCTGCGGGGAAGAGCTGCGACTTCGGAATGATCTGCTTCCCCTGGCTCTTCGACGACCACGAGAGCTGTGCGACCGCGCCGCCCGTGTTCTCGTAGTACTCGACCTTGATGTCGTATTTCGTCCCCGCCGCGAGGGCGATCGTGCCGACGTTCTCCGTCGCGCCGTGGTTCGTCCAGTTGTCGATGATCGTCTTGCCGTTCACGATGACGCGCACGCCGTCGTCGCTGTTCGTGAAGAAGGAATACGTCTCCGAGTACTGCGGCAGCACTTGGCCACTCCAACGAACGCTGAATCCGTCGGCGGGAACTCCTGCTACCGGCGCTGCCGTTCCCCAGTCGAAGCTCACCGTCGCATCGGTGCGCGACGACACGAGCGTGTTGAAGCTCGTCCCCGAATAGTAGTCGCCGCGTAGTCCCATACCGCTGCCCGTCGCGACTTGCGGCGCGTACGTCACGGCGAGAGCGGGACGATTCGTTGCCGCCGCCGCTTCCGACGAATCGAATTCGAGCCCGTCCATGTTGCTCGTGTCGTCGAGCACGAAGCCGAAGTTCTTCGACGGATTGGCAACCCAGCTCTGCACTAGCGCGACGCCCGCCGCATTGAGCGTGAGCGTGTACTTTCCAGTCGCAGAAGGAAGAAGCGTTCCGAGCGCAGTCGTTCCGCGATCCGAAGCCGCGCTCGCGCCAGCACTGCCCCACGCAACGCCCGAAGCCGCCGCCGACCACGTCGCTTGCGATTCGCTGAATGCGCGAGTCAACGCAAAGAGGGTGTAGCCGCGGCCGCTCGTGGCGTTGGTGACGTTCACGGTGAGCTTGACGCCTTGCACCTGACTACCCGCAGGAATCGAAGAGAGATCGAATCGAAGAAGCGCGTTCGCCGCTTTGCCGCTGCCATTCGGATAGTCGCGATCGATCGTCAACGCCGCTGCGCTTCCCGAGCTCGTCGTGGGGGCCGCCCCCTGCAGCGTCGTATCGGTCGTGCCGACATACGACGCGGTGGGAAAGACGCCATTTTGGAATGTCACGGTGACGGGCGCGCCGAGCGCGGAGTCGTCTGCGACTTGCGGGTCGTCGTCGACCTCTCCGTCGGAGGGCGCGCATGCGGCAACGAGGCCGGTGACGAGGAGAGCGGTGAGCGACGTGACGAAAGAAGACGAGAGGCGCGTTCGGGGCATGCCTTCCCTATCGCAAGCGCGAGGCCAGGGTCGGGTCGTCGACATCCTTGGACTTTTTTGCGGGACGTCGGTCGCTTCTGTTCTTCGCGGACGCGCGTTTGTTCTTCATGTACGCCCGTGAAAGCACCCGAGCGCGAACCCTCACTGCACCTTCTTGCTCTCGGCTCGCTCCCACATGCGCAAGTAGCCCTCGGCGGAGCGAAAGAGTGGCTCGAGATCCGCGTCGGTCGAATCTCTCGATGAAGATGAGAAGGAGAGTAGCTGCGCCGGTGCCGGAGCCGGAGGGCGCAACTATGACTAAAGCTTTGTGAACGTGCGCGGCGACGTAATCCCGTTTACCGGATCGTAGAGCGTCAATGTCGTCAGCCTTCGTCGGCTCATCGATAGGCGCCTCGCCGCCGAATCCCTCCGGAGTCTTTTTTACGAGCTGAAGGAAGCCATGCGCCTACAGACCGCTTCGAACTGCACGTCGCCGTAGGACGTGCGGCGAAGGTTAGAACCCGCCAGCCATCGTGTCGTTGATCCACGAGACGTACGGCGTCAGACGCTCGAAGATGACGCCGCCTTCACCGCGGAGAGCTCGTGACGCAGACGAGCGTGCGTGGACGTATTGTCTAGGTCTCTCGAGCGCATCCCAGAGATCAGTCAAGGGAGCGCTCCACTTCGAAATACCTTCGAGGGTATGTGCGCTTACCGACAGGCGCGCTCGAAGGTTTCGCGTGGGAGCCAAAAGGTGCCCAGCGTTGCCGAGACATCGCCCGAAATTTGCGTCCACCGTTTCCCGTCGCGTTCGCTGAGCACAATCTCGCCGCGACGCCCCTCGAACCATACGGGGACGAATGCGCCGCGCGCGCGGCCCGCCAAAAATGACCGCCCCGATCGAACTTGCCCCACGATATGCCGCTGGCGCGCTTCGCCATCGAGCTCCTCGGGAACGTCTACGACGAGCGGGAGATCGACGGCGCACTTTGCGACTTTCCATTCCGCGGGCACCTCTTGCCGTCCACTCGTGACCTCCTCCCCACCGACTCCCCATCCTTCACCAAAGTCCGGCGCGGTGATCGCGAGCGAGCTCTTCACCCAACCGATCACTTCGCTCGGGAGCTTCTCGATAAGATCGCCGTCCGTCTTCCCTTCGTGAGGCCAATTCGTCCGGCTTCCCGCCGCGTGATCGCCGAATAGGATGCGGGTCCACAGTCCACGTCGCTCTACGATGCGAATGACACGCTGCTCGTCGTAATCGAGGAGCGTCGCCACGCGCCTTCCATTCGGCGCCGCATGGAGCACCACGCTTCCGGGAGCGAGCGCTCCGAAGCGCTTCGGAAGCTTTTTCACCTCGTTGCTCACGAGAACGGGCTTGAGCGAGAAGAACGCGCAAGGCTTGGTCGTCACGAGCGGCGCGTCTGTTTGAATGAGCGGGCTGAGCGGATACTCGGCTTTGATCGCCCCCTCGTCGCCTGCGCGAAGCACGAACTTCGTCGTAGGAAGCGGCACTGCGAACTCATCGAGCACTTCAGTCTTCGTCGCATAAAGGGGGACTTCCTCCGCGGGCACCCATCCCGACAGCTCGACACCGTAAGACTTCACGTCGACGAACGCGTGCGTCGACGTCGCCCCGCGCGGCAACGTGAAGGTTACTTCTTCGAGAGCTTCGAGAGAGACATAGCTGTTGTCTCCTTTGGCGATGCGAAGAGCTACCCTCGCATCACCAGCGAGCTGTCCCGAGATCCGGCACGCAACGGCAGTGGGTCGATCGAGAGGCCGGGCTTCCATCTCCGGCGCTGGGACGCGAAGGGGCGACACGGCGGCGGTCCCCCTCGGCATCGCGATGGCTGTCTGCGGCGGAGACTGGTTCGTCGGCGCGTCACATCCGAAGTGGATGGCTGCGCTCAACGTTCCAGCCAGGAGAGGAGTCAGCGAAAAGCGTTGGCGCTGCACGAGTGCCTTTGTCTATTGCGCATGTGCGACGGATCGCAAGGCGTTGAGGGCGAGATGGCTCGCTCAAATAGCGCGAGAGGTCGAATAGCGCGGCAGCGAAGCTATTTAAGACCACCACCGACATGGCCTGACAGGGGAGGAACGTGGTCGAGCGAACTCGGCGACGGACGGTAGCATTTCGGATGGAATCACTCTCACGGAAGGTTCCACCAAGGACGGCTCGTCTCCAAATGACGGCAGCACGCCCCCCGTCTGCCCGACGAATTGCGCGAGCTCCTTTGCCGGCACGATTCGCGGGGATGTCGGCAACGTACTGACTGTCAGCAGCGTCGGACGGTGCCATTTCGAGGTAAAAATCGACGAGGGATCGGTCGCGCCATGTTCGCTAGGCATACGTTCACGTCGGTCGCACAGTGTCCTTAGTGAAAGCACCCGGGCGCGACCGCTCACTGCACCTTCTTGCTCTCGGCTCGCTCCCACATGCGCAGGTAGCCCTCGGCGGAGCGAAAGAGTGGCTCGAGATCCGCGTCGGTCGATCCCGTCCGGCGCGCATCTTCGACGAGCTCGGGCAGCATGCCGAGATGCGCCATGCCTTCCGTGTTGAAGTCGAAGACGCGGTTCCCCGCACGCGGCTCCGTCATCGTCACGTCTCCCGCGTACGACTTGAAAGGATAGATGACCGGGTTGCTTTGAACCTGCGCGCAGTTCGCGCGCGCACCAAAACGCGGACCGGGACCGCCCGCGAGACCATTGAAGTCGAATCCGAAGCCTTGCGCGGGATACCCACCTTGCGCCTTCGCGCGTTCGACGCGATCCCGGAGCCCATTGGTGAGCGAGCCCGGAAGCGCCGGATCTGCGCAGCGCCCGAGGTTCGCCTTGGAGATGCCATTGTTCGCGTAGATGAGCCCGCCGTATTCACTGCCGTGCGTAGCGGCAGCGGGATAGCCATTGGCCGCGAGTATTTCATAAGCGCGCTGGTAGGAGCGCTGCGGCAAGTGATCGATCTCGACGATCATCCCGCGCTTCATCAGCTCGGCGATCAAGAATTCGCCTTGCGTCGTCAGCCCGAACGACTGGCAATAGTTGCCCTCGAGTGGCGGCGCGCTCAGCTTGTCGAGATAAGGAACGAGCGCGTCTGCAGGCGAATCTTGGAAGTGGCTCATGTCCGCTGGCGGCGTCGAAAAATATTGCTCGCGCGGCACGTTCAGCCCACCGAACGTGAGGTTGCCGCGGTCGAAGGGAACGGCGATGTTCGGGCAATCCGTCGTGAAGCTCGAATACTGTCCCGAGTTGACGAAGTTTCCGAGCTCGCTCACGGCGCGATGCCCGTCGCCCGCCGAAAAGACGTTGTCGTATTTGTGCGCGGGAAAAATCGCGCGAATTCCTTTGGCGCGATACTGGTCGAGCTGGCTCGTGATGTACGCGTCGTCACACGTGGGCATCCCGGCGCGCGGTGTCGAGAAGCAATCGAAGAGGTTCGAGACTTCGATGCCGAGAATGACGGCAAGTTTGCCCTCACTGATCACCTCGCGCGCCTGCGCCGGCGTATCGACGATGCGAAACCATCCTTTGCCTGCGCCACCGCTCTGCGCATCGATGTAGCGCTCGAGATTGCGCGTCTCCGCGAGCTCGCGATCGACTCCCACCATGTCGCTGCATGAATAGCGAACGCGCTGTGCGCCCGAGCCCACCGTGAGCTCGCACATCGCCGAGTTGGTCGTCATGTGTTGCACGACGAGCCGAAGACCGCCGAGATACGCGCGCTCGATCCAACGCCAGTATTGCATCTGATGCGTCGGTGCGAGCTGCGGGTTCGGCCAGTCGAAGAAGTTCGGATAGCCGTCCGTGCGATGCGTGTCTTCGCTGAGGGTGCCCGTGAGAATCGCGGGCATGATTTTCTGGAGATTGACCGACCCATCTTCTTTCGATTGGAACCCGAAGCCGAGGAGATCGCGACGTCCGCCCGCACCGTGAAAAAGCGTGCAGTCTGCAAGGGCATGCTCGACGCCGAGCCGATGAAAGGGGGCTCCGTGAAAGATGCCGCCTCCGCCGAATCCGAAGCTCGTCATCAAATGCGAATGCGCATCGACGATACCGAAGAGCGCGCCGTCGTCCCACTTCGTCCGCGTGATCGCACCGTTAGCATCGAGCTCGAGCTCGGGATGCTCCGTGCAGCCCGTCGTCGGGGTCACCGTGATGACGGCCGCTTCGGCTTCGTTCGTCGTGAAGATGCCCGAACGAGCGAGGAAGGTTTGCGTACGACGATTCTTGAGACGGAAGCGTCGCGCGTCCGAAAGGGACGGGGCGACTTCCCATTCCGCGCCGGATATGTACGCGTCGTCGAGAAGGAGAACGTCGCTATCGAGCTTCTGCTGCCTCCGAAGTCCTAGGGCGTCGTCGCCGACCAGGTAGCGGCGGTCCGCGTCGTAAAATAGGTAGGTTCCGAGATCCGACGCTTTGAGAAAGAAGCGTGCACCCGCGTCGACGGTGGGCGCGGTGAATGCGTAGCTCGTGCCGTCGGCGCTCGACGCGAGCCATGCAGGCTCGACCTTCTTCGGAGCAGGGCTCTTCGGATCGACATTGTCGTTCGGAGCGATGCCGTCGATCGCGAAGCATCCGTTGGCAAGCGCAAACGCGCCGCCGTTTGCAGGTGGGGGCGGGCGCTCTGCAGATGCATCGAGCTCGCTCGTGTCAGCAGTCTCTCCACACGCGCCGAGAGGCGCGAGCAGAGCGGCAGGGAGTAGACCGAGAAGGATGAAACGTCGGCGCATCGAGAGGACTATACGCGGGTATGAAAGCGAGGAGGCGCAGTCCGAAGTTCTAGTCAGCGCGTCTCGAGCGAAAGCATCGCGATACGAATGAACGAGAAAAATTCATCGAGGCAGGCTTCCACTCGAGGTGCGACGACCAAGAGACGTTCGAGATCTCTAGCTAGCTGCTCGCTATCGAAGGTGACGGCGTAGGCATGACGAAAGAAGTGGCGAAACCCCAAGAGGGTGGCGAGCGGAGCGACGAGGTCGGTCGTGATGACGGCAGGACGAAGACCTGGCACGTCCGTTCTCATCTGCGAGAGAAGGTCGCGGTGCCACCGTTCACCTTGCGGCACGGAGCCATCCAGCTCCCGCGCAATGCGCTCGAAAATGGTCTCGATTCCGGTGTACCAGCCATGCAGCGCCACGGCGGCAAGAGCTTGAGAGCCCGCGTCGCTGGCGTCACGCTGAAGTCGAGACTTCGCGTCTTCCGCGTCCAGGAATCGCTTGTGAATGCCCGCGCGGTCTTCAGCGATCTCCGAAAGGAGCCGAGCAAGCGCGGCGCTCGACGCTCGCGCTTCAGGAGACAAGCAAACCTTCAGAAAGCACGCGGGCCTGGAACGAGCTCGACAACTTCGAGAGCGGCAAGAGGTCGATGGCGCGATTCAGCTCGTTCGACAACCGCGCTTCGAACTCGGCACGCAGAGCGCCGTCTTCAGCGCGTTCGAGCACGAGGTCGATGTCGGAACGAATGCCGAAACCTCCCCATGCGAGTGATCCGATGAGCCACACGCGACCGACACCAAGATCGGTCGCGACTTTTCGCACGTCTCTTCGCAAAAGCGCGATGAGTCGCTCACGCTCTTCCTCTTCGCTTCTGATCCGCTGGCGGTGCCGCTGAAGCATCGTCGCTGCGAGTTGAGAGGGGGCAACGCTCATGACAATAATCTAGCAGGAAAGGCGCGAGAGGCCTCGTAGTCTACGAAACGATGTCCCTCTCACGCTTCTTCAGTGCGGGACAATCACGCCGATAGCGACGCTATTGGCACACGCCGACGGAGCAGACGTTGGAGGCGCATTCAGCGAGCGCCGAGCAAATCTCTCCGGGTGCGCCCAGGCACTTCATCGTTCCCGCGCTGCACTGACCGCTCAAACAACTCGAACCCTGCAAGCACGAAGTGCTCACCGTGCGAAGGCATTTGCCCGCGCCGTCGCAGTTCGCGCCGCCTACGGCTTGCGTACAGTTGACCGTCGTTCCCGCGTCATCGACGTACGAAGGGTCTTCTTTGAGCCGCGGAATGTTGGCGCACTTGCCTGCGTTGCCAGCGTTGTTGCAGCTCAGGCACTGCCCCGTGCACGCCTGGTCGCAACACACTCCGTCGACGCAGAACCGAGAAGCGCACGCCGAGTTGTCCGTGCCACACGCGGTGCCGATCGGCGCACCGGCGTCGACAGCCTCCGCGTCGGGATCGTCGGCGCCCACATCACCCGTGCCGGCATCGATGCCAGAGCTCGTATCGACTTGGACGTCGAAGCCTGCATCCGCCGAGGCGATGGGTGCAGGATCGTCATCCGAGCACGCAGCGACTGCGGTCAGGACGCAAGCGAGGGCGGAGAAAGTCAGCAACATGAATCTCATGCCCACAATGATGCCCGAAGTATCGCGCGTCGGCCATCGCTGCGCGCACGACATCCTGCGCTTCGCGTCCGAACCGGTCGTGCACGCAAGAAAGCCCGAGCGCATGACGCCCGAGCCTTCGTTTGCAAATGGCGCAGGTTCCTGCGCGTGTCGAACGCCGACTGCGGTGATCCGCGTTACTCGGCGGAGTCGGTGGAACCGGAAGTGACGAGCGTGTAGGCGTTCGGGGCCTTCGCCTTCAGCGTGGCCTTCAACCACGCTTCGTGCTGATCGAGACGAACGTTGATCGAATGATTGTCGACGCCGTTCTTGTCCCACGTTCCCGCGCTGATGACGCCGATGGCGACGGGCTTACCAGCCTTGAACTTCGCAGAAGAGAGCACCGCGGCGCCGGAGTCGCCGGATGCCGTTCCCGGGCCGGTCGCGAAGTAGGCGTCGAAGGGAAGAGCGAATTTGTTCGTCGGAGGGGAAGAGTAGTCGTCGACGATGCAGGGCTTCTTCGAATTGTTCGAGACGCAGTCGAAGGACATGTCCGTCTTGAAGCGGCGCTTCAGACCGCCGTTCGCTTCGTCGATCGGCGCGCCCGTTTCGAGATCGAAGAGCGCCGTGAGGACGCCACGACCAACCACCGCGACCTTCCTCGGCTGAATTTTCGCGAGCCCGCGCGTATCGAGCGCGATCGGCTTCGCATCCGCTGCAGCGACGGGCGCCGCGAGTCGGAGGATCGCGAGATCGTTCTTGCAGCCGTTGTTCTCGTTCTCGAGAATCACTTCCGCAGCTTCGCGCCAAGCGACGTTCTCACCGAGAACGGAAGCATCGAGCGTCACGCGGATCTTCGGGTTCTTGAGCTTCGCCTCGAACACGGCGCCATCGCAGAAGCCAGTTGCGTTGTCGTAGTTGATGTCGGCCACGCAATGGCGCGCCGTGAGGACGAGGTTCGGCGCAATGAGCGAGCCCGTGCAGCGCGTGCCCTTCGTCGTGCAAGCGCCGAGAGGTCCCACCGCGGGATCGGTGTTCGGTTCGCTCGCGCAGACACCGACCGCCCAGGTGTTGGTCTTGTCGAGGGGAGCATTGATGAGCTGATCCTCGGAGCCGTCGACCGAGTCGTCGGGCGTCGAGCAAGCAAGAGAGACGGTGGAGAGCGCGAGTGAGGCCAGTGCGAAGACGATGCGGTTCATGAGGTTCCTTTAGGTTGGGAGGTGGACCGGTACGGCCAGCACCATTTCGATGAGGGGTAACTAGCAACCGGTGTGCGATGCGCCACCACAAGAGCCCTCGTTTAAAAGGCGTTTGCTCGGTTTAAGGAACCACTGAACACTTCAAACCTCGCGCTCCCAACGTCGAGGAACTCTGCAAGGGCGGGCGAAGTCGGAGGGGCGACCGACATGAAGACCGTTACGGAACCACTACTTCGCGGAGACCTGCTGCGCGGCCTTGGGAGCGATCGATCCGCATCACCAATTCTGCGCGCAACTATTTAAGCCGAAAGCTCTCATCTTGATCGAGCGCAGCGCGACCCGCTTGCTAAGTGGACTCCTCGAACTACTTGCTTCCGTCATGCGAACGCGGCGGTTGCGATCGCCTCACTATTTAAGGCACTTCGATGTTCCATCATCGTCGGAGACTTCGATGACGACTTACCCCAATGCTCATCTCTTTCCCGCGCTCGGATCAGTGACGGGTGCGAGCCTCGACAAGGTGCGCGAATACACGCAAGCCGCCATCGAGGCGCGAAAGACGGCGGGCGACACGAAAATCACATTCGTGGAATTCGCAGTCCAGAACGCTGGAGCCGATGGCGTCGGCTGCGCGAAGCATCCTTCTCTCGAAACGCACGCGAAGATGGCGGCGGTGCTGGCGAGCGCGCCGAAGACGACCCTCGACTGGTGGGGTAGCATCGTCGAAGAATGAGCTTCCATCGCTTCGCCGGCCCTCATTTGGAGGACGCCCGCGAACATGATGCTCATCGGCAACCTACGCGATCATGAAACCTCCTCAGTCCCGACCATCGATTCACCTCATCGGCCGCGAGGATGAGCTCGCCCTTCTCGAGGAGTGGTTTTCAGGCGCCTCGGGGCCGCTCGTCATCTCCGGGCAGGGCGGACTCGGCAAGACGGCGCTCGCTCGCGAATTCGCGCGTGATAAAGCCGCGCTCGTCGTCGACGTCTCGAGCGCTACATCTCTCGACCACGTCCTCGTTGCCATCGGGGAGGCAGCGAATCTCGCGCACGACGAGACCGCC
>JAHFDV010000171.1:7580-10554 GCA_023248815.1 Myxococcales bacterium | reverse complement strand
CACGATCCTCGCAGGCGGCCTCACCGTCGCGCATGACTACTTCGTCGAAGCCGGCCTTCGTGGCGCTGGCTACAACGTGCAAGCGATCGACGTTCCCACGAACGAAGCGCTCCAGTACGGAAAAGAATTCGGCAATCGCGGCCAGTGCAATCCCACGTATTTCACGGTCGGCAATCTCGTGATGTTCCTTTCGAAGCTCCGCGACGAGCACGGAATGACGTCGAAGGAGATCATCGACAAGTACGTCTTCCTCACGGCCGGGGCCTGTGGCCCGTGCCGCTTCGGCATGTACGTGACGGAGTACCGCAAGGCGCTTCGCGACGCAGGCTTCGAAGGCTTCCGCGTCGTCCTCTTCCAGCAGACGGGCGGTCTCAAGCAAGCAACGGGCGAAGAGTCCGGCCTCGAGCTCAACCCGAAGTTCTTCTGGGGCATCGTGCAGGCGCTCCTCGCGGGCGACGTCTTGAACGGCATCGGTTACCGCCTTCGTCCCTACGAAGTGGTTCCTGGCGAGACCGACAAGGCGCTCGAGCAGGCGAAGAAGCTCGTTCACCACGCGCTCGAGAACCGCAAGAGCGCGCTCTATGCGCTCTGGAAGGCGAAGCCGCTCTTCGACGCAGTGAAGGTCAATCGCACGCTCCCGAAGCCGAAGGTCGCGATCATCGGCGAGTTCTGGGCAATGACGACCGAAGGCGACGGCAACTACCAGCTCCAGCGCTTTCTCGAAGGCGAAGGCGCCGAGGTCGACATTCAGCTCGTCACGGCGTGGCTCCTCTACACCTGCTGGGAAATCCGCCGCGATACGACCGAGCGTCGTGATCTTCGCGCGGAAGACACGGCCAAGTACGGTCTCGCAGGCGCAGGCCGCTTCGGCGCGATGAAGACGATCCTCAGCGTGCGCGCTGCAGAAGTCGCGATTCACACGCTCTTCCAGACCTTCGCTTACGCGGGCGGCCTCTACGGCTACCACCTCTCCAACATGGACGAGATCGCGAAGATCAGTCACCAGTACTACAGCAACGATCTCCGCGGCGGTGAAGGCCACATGGAAGTCGGCAAGCTCATCCAGAACGTCGTCAATTCGAAGTGCCACATGACGCTCAGCGTGAAGCCCTTCGGCTGCATGCCCAGCGCCGGCGTTTCGGACGGCGTGCAATCGGCGATCACGGAGAAGTTCCCCGGAACGATCTTCTGTCCCGTCGAGACGAGCGGAGACGGCCGCGTGAATTTCTATTCGCGCGTGCAGATGTATCTCTTCAAGGCGAAGCAAGCGGCCGTCACCGCGTACGAGAACGTCCTCGAAGAGCTCGGCCTCACGAAGGAGCAAGTCGAAGCGTTCCTCGAAGCCAATCCGCGCTTCGGTGGTTCGCTCCATCGCGCTCCGCATGCACATGCCGGTGTTTGCGCCGACCTCGCACGTGAGATCGCGCCGTACATCAAGATGACCCGCAAGGAGCGCATCCTCGCGCGCCTCACGGGAGCTGCAAAGAAGAGCGCAGCCATCGTGAAGAACACGCCGCACTACGCCGTCGAGCTCGTTCAAGAAGCGAAGACGCAAGCGCCGCGCATCGTGTCTCTCGTCAAAGAAGACGTGGCTGCGTTCCGCGAGGAGCGTCGTGCGAAGAAGACGAAGGCCGCCGAGCAGATCGCGATCGCAGCCGAGTAACGGCTGACCTTGGCTCCGGCCAACGAGAAAGGGCACTCGGTTCGACCGGGTGCCCTTTTTCTTTGTTGCGCGAAAAAATGGGTGGTTCCGCGCGAAGAGTTGCCCCGGGATTTCCTCAACGCTGAGATATGAGAGGGATGGGGTGCAAAGAGGTGACCGCCTGGTCTCCCTGAAGTACCCTGGGATCTTCACTTTCTGAAGGCTCGAACGAATGCAAAAAATATCCCTCCGGGGCATCTGTCTCATGTCGGCTGTAACTCTCGTCATGGCGTGCGAGGTCATCACCGACTTCGACCGGACGAGGATCGGTCAGGGCGACGCTTCTGTTGGCGATGCAACCACGGATGCCCCGACGGGGAACTGTCCGACGGACGACGCGAACGAGTGTACGGATGACACGTGCGAGAACGGCGCGACGGTGCATACGCCGAAGGCCGCAAAAGCGGCGTGCACGAAGGGGGGCGCTTTCTGCGACGGTCAAGGGGCGTGCGTGGCGTGCGTCACGGAAGCCGATTGCCCCGGGACGGATGACGCGTGCCAGACGCGAAGCTGTACCGCCGGCGTGTGCGGATTTGCGTTCAGCGCGCAAGGCACGCGTCTTCCGACGCAGACGACGGGCGATTGCAAGGCGAGCGTCTGCGACGGCGCCGGCAAGGCGACGACGATCAATGACGACACCGACCTGCCAAACGACTCCAACGATTGCACTTCGGACGTCTGTACGACTGGGGTCCCTTCGAATCCTGCCAAGGCGAGCAACTCGGCGTGCGGCACGGGCGGCGCGCTCTTCTGCAACGCGACGGGGCAGTGCGTAGGCTGTACGAATCCCGGGCAGTGCCTCGGGACGGACGATGAATGCAAGACGCGCACGTGCACTGTTGGCGTGTGCGGCAACACGTTTGCACCCAATACCAAGGCGGTCGCTTCACAGACGGCGAAAAACTGCCTCGAAAATCGTTGCGACGGCGCGGGGAACATCAGCGCGGTTGCCGACGACACTGATCTACCCGTGGACGATGGAAATCCCTGCACGGACGAGAAATGCACGGCCGGCACGCCTAGCCACCCCAACAAGACGGCTGGTGCATCTTGCACGGACGGGAACGCTTGCACGGTCACCGACACGTGCCAGTCGGGAGCATGCACGCCGGGCGCTCCAGTCGTTTGTACGGCGCAAGACCAGTGTCACGTCGCCGGGACGTGCGACACCTCGACGGGTGTTTGCTCGAACCCGAACAAGGCGAATGGCGAAAATTGTTCGGACGGGAACGCTTGCACGGACACAGATACGTGCCAGGCGGGTACGTGTAG
>JAHFDV010000171.1:0-7570 GCA_023248815.1 Myxococcales bacterium | reverse complement strand
CACGTGGCAGGCACATGCGACACGGGGACGGGCGTCTGCACGGACCCGAACAAGACCGACACCACGCCTTGCAACGACGGCAACGCGTGCACGCAAGTCGACACGTGCCAAACGGGAACGTGCACAGGGTCGAGCCTCGTCACCTGCACCGTATTGGATGAGTGTCACGTCGCCGGAGTCTGCAATCCGGGAACCGGCCTCTGCACGAATCCCAACGCGCCCGATACGACGACATGTTCGATTGGGACATGTACCGCTGGCGTCTGCTTGCCCTAATCGTCACATAGTCTCGTTTCGGGCACTTTTGGCCAGTGTCTTCGCCAACGCATCATGCCGAAGCCGAACTCGAATGCGCCTCCCTTCCCAAGTGATATCGCCTTCACCGACGCGGTGAAGGCGGTCCAAACGCGCAAAGGATCGCGCGGCGCCTACGCACGGATGGAGACGAGCGGTGGCTGGGAGACCGAAGTCACCGATGCGCTGGCGGAGTTCATCCACGAGCAGACGAGCTTCTTCTTGGCATCCGCAAATGGTGAAGGGCAGCCGTACGTCCAGCACCGGGGCGGCCCCAAAGGATTCTTGCGCGTCGTCGATGCGCACACGCTCGGCTTCGCCGACTTCAGCGGCAACCGGCAGTACATCACGCTCGGCAACCTCGCTGAAAATCCCAAGGTGCAGCTATTTCTCGTCGACTACGCGACGAGGCAGCGCATCAAGATTTGGGGGGAGGCGAAGGTCGTGGAGGACGACGCAGAGCTTCTCGCATCGCTGAAGCCCGAAGGCTACGTCGCGCGCGCGGAGCGTGCGATCATCATCGACGTGAAGACGTGGGACGCGAACTGCCCGCAGCACATTCCTCTCAAGATCGACGCGGCGGACGTGGAGCACTTGATCGCCGAGAAAGACCGGCGAATTGCCGAGCTCGAGAAAGAAGTGGCGCGGTTGAAGAACGCTCCGAAGTGAGCGCCTCGCAGATGCGCCCCGTGAGTGCGCGCAGCGCTAGCTCTTCTTACTGATACGCGCTTCCGCCGCGCTACTTCTTTTTACTGACGCGCGCTTCCGCGGCGCGAGCATGCGCTTCCAGGCCTTCGTGGCGTGCCAGGGCTGCGACGTCTTCGACGAGTGAGGCCGGCGCGTGGTCCATCCGCAGCCACGTGCGCACGCGGAGGAACGTGAAGACGCTGAGCCCGCCGACGAACCGCGCGCGACCGCCCGTGGGAAGCACGTGGTTCGGGCCGACGCCGTAGTCGCCGAAGACTTCCGCAGCGGCAGGTCCCAGAAAGAGCGCGCCGTAATGCTCGAGGCGCGGGAGTATGGCGTCGAGATCGCGCACTTGCACTTCGAGGTGTTCGGGCGCGAGGAGGTTGCTCGCGTGCGCGGCGTCTTCCGGAGACGTCGCGATCACCGTGAATCCATTTTCCAAGGCCTTCTGTGCGATCGACTTGGTCGAGAGGTCGACGAGCGCGCGCTCGATCGCGGCATCGACGGCGGTCGCGACGCTTTCGTCCCAAGTGATGAGCACCGGGAGCGCATCCGGATCGTGCTCCGCCTGCGCGAGGAGATCGGCTGCCACGACATCGGGATCTGCCGAGCTATCCGCGATGACGACGAGCTCGGAGGGGCCTGCGAGCATGTCGATCGCGACGTTGCCGCTGACGACCTGCTTCGCGGCAGTGACGTAGCGGTTGCCGGGACCCACGATGACGTCGCACGCGGGGACGTCTCCCGCGCCGTGTGCCAAGGCTGCGATCGATTGCGCGCCGCCAACCGCAAGAAGCGCATCCACACCGGCGACGGCACACGCTGCAAGCGTCATCGCGGACGGCTTCGGAGAGGCGACCCAGACCTCACGCACGCCAGCGACACGCGCAGTGACGGCCGTCATCAGGACGGTGGAGGGGAGGGGATACCGTCCACCTGGAGCGTAGCAACCGGCTCGTTCCATCGGCGCGATCTCGTGCCCAGCGCTTCCGCCAGGGACGTCGATGACCATCCCCGCAAGTGCATTCTTTTGTGCGATCGCGAAAGTCGAGATCCGCTTCGCCGTCCGCTCGAGCACGTCGCGGTCTTTTCTGTCGAGCGACGCGAGGGCCTTCGCGAAGGCATCGCCACGGATCACGAGTGGCGCGCCCTTTTCGAGATCACCGAACTTTTCTGCGTACTCCCGTAGCGCAGCTTCACCGCGCAATCGCACGTCGGTGACGATGGCGTGCGCGCGAGCGATGGTCTCGGTGTCGACGGGATCGATGCGTGCCTTCGCGACTTCATCGGTACGAATGCGCTTCATTTCGCGTCACCCTTTCTACGCGTCACTTTTCGTGCGCGGAGATCGAGAATGCGAGCTGCGTCTCGAAGCTGAACGCCGCCCTTCTGCGCGGCGACGAGCGCAAAGTACAGAACGTCTGCGAGCTCGGCGGCGACATCCTCTTTCTCCTTCGCATCCGCGAGCTCCCCCGCTTCTTCGATCAATTTCTTGCGCAAGAGCTCGGCGTCTTCGAAGAGTCGCTTCGTGTACGAGCCGGGCTCACTATCGATGGCGCGCTTCTTCAAGGTCGCTTCGAGCGCTTCAAGCCCTTCGGAATCGCCCCAACACGTCCAGGTGTCCTTGTGACAGAAGCCTTTGCCTTCTTGGCTCACGACGAATCGGATCGTGTCGCGGTCGCAATCGAGATCGACGCGGCGAAGGAGCTGCTCGGCGCCGGAGGTCGCGCCCTTCTTCCAAAGACCACGTTTTCTCGAGTGATACGCGCCTTTGCCCGACGTGAGGGCCTCACGAAGGCTCGCTTCGTTGGAATACGCGAGGCCCAGGGCCACGCCGAGCTCATCGACGATCACGGTCGGGAAAAGTCCGTCGGGGCGATCGGAGGAGAGCATTGCGACGAGCGCAGACGCGAGATCGAACTTGCCCGTATAGAGCGCCATCCCCACTTGTGCGTGCACCCCCAAACGATCGATCGCGGCGACGTCTTCTGGGGTCGTGACCCCCCCCGCGACCGTGAGCTCGACGTCGCCAGCGGCCGCCGCGAGCTCTTTCACGCGCGCGAGATCGATTCCCTGAAGACGGCCTTCCGATTCGACGAGTGTGACGAGAAAACCGCCGACATAAGGCCGGAGCTCGGCCATGCGCTCTTCGATGCGTTTGCCCGTGCCAGTCTGCCATCCTTCGACGACGACTTCTCCGTGCTTCGCGTCGAGCGCTGCAATGACGCGCTCTCTTGGAAGCTCTTTCAAGATCTCGGGCTTCGCGGCGGTTCCGAGAACGACCTTCGTCGCGCCCGCGTCGAGCCAGTCGATCGCCGTCTTCACGTCGCGGATTCCACCGCCGACGCGTATGGGCGCGATCTTCACTAGGTCGGCGATGAGGTCGCGATTGCTTCCCTTGCCGAGCGCGGCATCGAGGTCGACGACGGCGACTTCACCGACGCGTGAAAAGCGCTCCAGAATGGGTCTCGGATCGCCTGCCTCGACGGCCATCTCTTCGCCGCCGACGAGCTGAACGGTCTGCCCGCCCATGAGATCGATTGAAGGAATGATCATGTGCGCACCCGAATGCCGTTCTCCGCGAGCGTTTTTTTGACGTCGCCAACTGTTTTTTCGCCGTCGTGAAAAATCGAGGCTGCGAGCACGGCATCGGCTCCGGCCTGCAGCGCTTCGACGAGGTGCATCGCGTGCGCAGCGCCCCCCGAAGCGATGATTGGAACCGTGACGACGGCGCGTACGGCCCGAAGGAGCTCGAGATCGTAGCCGGATCGCGTGCCGTCGCGGTCGAACGACGTGAGGAGAATCTCGCCCGCGCCGAGCTCGGTGATTCGTTTCGCCCAATCGATGACGTCGATGCCGGTTCTCACCTTGCCCGATTGGATGACGACTTCGAAGATGCCACGACCGTCGGCGGATTGCGAAGGCGCATCGAGCTTGCGCGCTGCGTCGATCGCGACGATGGCACATTGCCTTCCGAAGCGATCGGCGATGTCCGAAATGATCTTGGGCTCTTTTACCGCGGCGGTGTTCACCGATACTTTGTCGGCACCCGCTAGGAGAAGCGCGCTCGCGTCGTCGGTGGTGCGCACGCCGCCGCCGACGGTGAGGGGGATCGAAAGCACATTGCGGACGGCGCGCACGGTGTCGAGCGCATGGCCTTTTCCTTCGGGCGTCGCCGATACGTCCAGGATGACGAGCTCGTCGGCCCCTTGCGCTTCGTACGCCGCCGCGAGCTCGACGGGAGATCCCGCATCACGGAGATTCTGGAATTTGACGCCTTTGACGACGCGACCGTCGCGACAGTCGAGACAGGGGATGACGCGTGTTGCGATCATGAAACCCTCGATTCTGTAGCGAGCCATCGGCCGAGAAGCGCTTGGCCGAAAGCGCCCGAAAGCTCGGGATGAAATTGACACGCGAGGACGGGCCCACGCTCGATCGCGGCGACGAACTTCTCGCCATAGTCCGCATGAGCGACGCGCCATTCGGGCGGGAGCGGATCGGAGATGCGATAAGAATTCGCGAAGTACGCGTAGCCCGTCTCGAGGAGACCTTTGGAGTCGTCGCTCGCGATTTCGTTCCAACCCATTTGCGGAATGGGCAGAGACGAGGTGAAGCGGCGCACGCGCACGGGGAGAATTCCGAGGCCTTCGGATTCGGGGCTCTCTTCGCTCGATTCCGCGAGCAGCTGGAGGCCGACGCACACCGCAAGCGTGGGGCGGCCCGCGCGGATGCGTTCACGCAGGGGCGTCACGAGACGATGGGCTTCGAGCTCGCGAAACGCAGCGCCTAGCGTTCCGACGCCAGGAAGAACGACGTGCTCCTCGCGCTTCACGACCTCGGGGTCGGCCGTGAGCTCTACGTCGGCGCCGAGTCTACGAAACGCGGCGACGATCGAAGCGATGTTCGCGGTACCGGTCTGGACGATCGCGACGCGTTTGCTCGGTGACGCATCGCCCATCAGAGAGAGCCCTTCGTGCTCGGGATCTCGTTTCCGCCGCTCCTCGAGACGGCCTCGCGCAACGCCAGGGCGACCGACTTGAACCCTGCCTCGACGCGATGATGATCGTTCTCGCCCTTCAACGCATCGACGTGCAGCGTCGCGCGCGCCGCGATCGCCAGTGACCGAAGAACGTGCTCGAGGTTCTCACAAGCAATGTCGCCGAGCTTCTCGCGCTTCATCCCGAGCGCGATGTCCGCGAATGGCCGCCCCGAAAGATCGATGACCGAGCGAACGAGAGCTTCATCCATTGCGACGAAGCCAGTCCCGAAACGGCGGATGCCTTTGCGATCTCCGAGCGCTTGATCGATCGCGGATCCGAGAGTGAGCGCGCAGTCTTCCGCGGTGTGATGATCATCGATGCGGAGATCGCCTTTGCAGTGCAGCTCGAGATCGAAGCCGGCATGCTTGCCGAGCGCTTCCAGCATGTGATCGAGGAAGCCGAGACCGGTGTCGACCGTGATGACGCCCGATCCGTCTAGGTTGATCGTGCAGACGATGTCCGTCTCTTTGGTTTTGCGCGTGATCGTGGCTTTACGTGCGTTCATGCGTGAATCTCTTCGAGGAGGCGTTCGATGTCTTCAATTTTTTCGAGAATGCGTGCGGCGCCGGCAGCTTCGAGAGCGCGCACCGAACGCTCGCGGTGCTCTCCAGCTTGAACATAGCCGAGCGGAATGACGCCCGCACCCGCAGCCGCGCGAACGTCGTCCGGAGTGTCGCCGATCATCCAGCCGTGGGACTCACCGAGAAGAGACAACGCAAGGCGCACGGGTGCGGGATCGGGCTTGAGCGCAGCGTCTTCCATCGCGACGACCGTCTCGAAGAGACCATCGAGCGCATGCTTCTTCAAAAAGAACTCGGCGTCGCGTCGCGGTCTTCCCGTGACGATTCCGAGCTTCACGTGTTTCGAGAGCTTCACGAAACACTCACGCTCGGCGAGGAGCGTCTCGGTTTCGCGAAGACCCGCGGAGTCGATGGTGCCTTGATAGAGCGTCTCGAAGCGGTTCGTCACGTCGTCGAGCGACGCGATGACACCCGCCTCGGTGATGAGCCGATGTGTGACCACCCAATCGTTGTTGGCGTTGCCGCGCTCCTTCATCGTCGCGATCGCCTCGCTGGAGACTTCGACGCCGAATGTAGCCGCCGTGTCACTGATCGCGCGCCGGTAAGAAGCGCTCACGTCGACGATGACGCCGTCCATGTCGAAGAGGACTGCGCGTGGACGGATCGAGGCCGAAAGCGCGTTCGTGAGTCGCAAAAAACCGTCGCGATCGGCTGGGCAGGTGATGCGTCGCATGCCGGCGACGACCGGGATTTTCGGAAACGCGCGCGTCGAGATCCCGAGCGAGTGCAGCGCGTCGTCGACCCAATGCGGATGCGGAATCTTTGCGAAGACGAAATTGGCTTGGGACGCTTCGCACGAGCCACCGAGCGTTCGCACGTGGGCCTCGAGCAGCGCGCGTTCGGTGCGGACGGTTTGCACGTAGGCCGCCGTATCCTCTGCATGCTCGACGAGGAAGGTTGCCGCATCTTCGAGCGAGCGATCCGCGACGGGGTAGGGGCCGCCAGCGGCTTCCATCCATTCGACCACGGCGGCTTGCCCGAGCGCGTAACCGACGCGCGCTCCGGGAATCGCCCACGCTTTCGAGAAAGTTCGCACGATGATCGCGTTGGGATACTCGAGCGCGATCGACGTGAGGTCGTCGTCGGCGAACTCGACATACGCAGAGTCGAGAAGAAGAAGTACCTCCGGGAGGCGCGTGAGAAGGGTCTCGAGCCGCGTGCGCGAGATCGCGAGGCCCGTCGGATTGTTGGGACTGACGACCGCGAGAATGCGCGTCTTCGGCGTGATCTGCGCAAGTACTTCTTCGACGGGGTACTCGCCTCCGAGCCATTCGATTTCGGCGACATTCGCTCCCGCGAGTTTCGCAAAGTGACCGATCATTTCGAAGGTGGGTCGTGAAACGAGAATTTCATCGCCGGGATCGAGGACCGCTCGACAAATGCGATCGATCACTTCGTCCGCGCCGGCCCCCACGTAGACGCGATCGCGTTCCACGTTGAACTTCTTCGCGAGGAGAGCAGAGAGCGCCGTGCGATCGGGATAGGAAGCGTGCGTACCCTCGGCACGTGGGCGTTCGGTGCCATGCAGAGGAAGCACTACGTGCGGATTTTTGACGGGCGGATGATACGCCGCGAGCCCTTCGAGACGTTTTGCGGGACGCAGAGAAAAGGATCGCCCGCTCATGATCTCGCTCAAGGGATGATCTGTGAAAAGGCACTGACGACGATGTCGGTGCCGCCGCGCGCTTTGATCTCGGGAATGAGCTTCGGGAGGAGGTCTCGCGATACGGCTGCTTTTACGGCGAATCCGAGGTTGGCGTGGAGCGGCGAGACCGTGGGCTCGCGCATGCAGGGAAGCACGGCGACGACTGCTTCGAGGCACTCCGGCGTCACGTTGAGCTCGAGCATCACACGGGTGCGCGCTTCGAGCACGGAGCGAACGACCATCACGAAGCGCTCGATGGCCTCGCGCTTCTCGGGGTTCTCCAAGGAGCGCGGGTGTGCGATGAGTCGTGTCGAAGAGCG
>JAHFDV010000556.1 GCA_023248815.1 Myxococcales bacterium | reverse complement strand
GGCTTCGGATGTCGACGGACGGGCCGCGCGGATCACGTCAGCGGCCTGCTCGACGGTGAGGTCGAACGACTTCCCAAACGACTTCCACTTGAACAGCATCTGCGTGTAAGCGTCGAAACAGGGCATGTGACTGTTGAAGCCGTCCGTCTCCTTCTCTCGGCCTTGCTGCTCGGGGAACTCTCCCCGCTTCACAATGACGTATCTCGCGAAAGTCATGAACTCGCCCTCGTTGTTCCCGTCGAATCCGACGAACTTAGCAAAGTGCAGCTTGGCAACGTCTGCTGGAAGCGCACCCTTTCTGCTCGCGAAGTCGAGAGCTGCATAGAGACTCAGGACATCGATCACGAACGAGGACTTCTGCTCAGAAGTGTGGTCGAGCGCACCGAAAACCTCGTGGTAGTAGATCTCATATCCCTCCGTAAGAATCTCGATCTGGCGATCGAAGTCCGCCTTTTGCGTTGGTGACGTTTCGAGGGCCTTTCGAATCTCGAGTTGGTTGATGAGGGTGAGTCGTTCGGCGGTGGAGAGTGAAATGGTCATGCCGATGCGATAACCACGGGAAACGAGCGCGCCTAGTGGGCCGTGACGATTTAAAAGTGCATGGGGCTCGCGATTCTTTGAGCCGAAAAAACGGCTCACTTAAGCGAGTCGATTCTAGAAATTTATGAGGTGCGGATGCCTCAGAATAAATCGGCGCACGAGACCTTGACGTGTACTTGAACGTATATACAATGAGTGTTGTCTATACGAAAGGATTGCACCGATGCATACTGACCCTTCAATGCGAGAACGACTTTTCACGATGCGCATGAGTGAGGAAGAACACGAGCGGATTCAGGCCGTTGCGGAGCACTACGCGCTCAACGCTGCGGGTCTTATCCGGATGCTCGTGAAGCGTGAGTTCGACACCGTTGTGTCGAGGGAGCCAGCGAAGAAGGAAGGTCCGCTCAAGAAGTGGGCGAAGTCGCCCAAGCGCTGATGAGATCGCCCTCGCGACGCGGGAACGTCCGAGGGCATGGATCAACCTAACGAGAGGCCGATCATGATTACGACTACCACGCCAAAGAAGAAGCGCCCAAAGGGAACACTCATCACGGAGTGGCGCGACGGCAAGAAGTTGCATTTCGCCCGTGTCCGCCTTGCCAATGGAGTGCGCTTGAAAGAGCCGCTTCCCCCGGGCCTGAGTGACGGCAAGGCTCACGAGTACGCGGGTTGGATGCAAGAGCAAGAGAAGAAGGAAGGGCGGCTGCTTGCTCGCGAGCTAGGGAAAGAGCGAGCGCAGCGCGTGAGCGCGGCCCTCGCAAAAGGTGAAAGTCCAGAGACCTGCAACGAGTGGTTCGGCCGCTTCAATCGTTCGCGCGATGCGAAGGTTGGCTCATCGGAGCAGGACGCCTTGCGGTGGAAGAAGTGGATCGCGCCCGTGATCGGCGCTCATTTGATCACCACGATCTCGTCGAAGGAAATTCGTGGAGTCGTCCAGAAGCTCGATGCGGCGATCGACGTGGGTGAGATCGAGCCGAAAACTGCGCTCAACGTGTGGTCCGTCCTCACCACTGCCTTCAAAGAGTCCGTTTCTTCGAAGCGTGATGATCTCCGCGTGCGAAGCGAAAACCCGTGCACGGCGGTCAGGCCGCCCGAGAAGGCGTCCCACGAGAAGAAGAAAAGCTTCCTCTATCCGCTCGAGATGAGACGCCTCCTTGCGTGTGAAGTCGTGCCGCTTGTCGATCGCGAGCTCTACGCTCTCGCCGCATACCTGTACCTGCGACCGGGCGAGCTCCACGAGCTTCGAGTCGGGGACGTCGACTTCGTCGCGGGGATCGTCAACGTAAGCCGTGCATGGGATTGGCGGGCGCGGAAGGCGAAGACGCCGAAGACTTCCGAAGGCTCGCGACCCGTTCCGATACACCAGTCGATCCTCCCGTTGCTCCGTCGCATGTGCGAAGGGAAGGGCGCGAGCGATCACGTTGTGCCGCTCCTCTCCACGCTGAACGACAACAAGCTCGCAGGACGTTTTCGCGCGCACCTCGCGAAGGCAGGGATCGACCGCTCCATTCTCTTCGAGCGATCCGCGACACGCCTGCAGGTGAACTTCCGTTCGCTGCGCGACACGGGCATAACGTGGCTCGCCCTGGCGAAGGTCGACACGATTGCAATTCAGCGGAGGGCAGGGCATGAAAGCGCGGAGACGACGCTCGGCTACATCAAGGCGGCAGAGGTCTTCGGCATCGACATCGGCACTCCGTTTCCGACTCTTCCGAGCTCTCTCATCGGGGACGACTTGGGTCCCAAACATGGACCTGGCGAAGGCGGAATCAACCAGTTAGACGGTTACGCAGCCACTTCTGATAGAGTCCAAGTCCCGCAACTGCCGGAAACTGCTTCTGGTCTAGAATTACAGGCGTTTTCGACTCCCTCCTCCGGCACTTGTAAGATCTCAGAACGATTCGTTTTCGGTCTCGTTTTGGGAGAAACGCTGGGAGATTGCCCTCCCAGCACGAGCTCGGGCGGCAGCCCAGGGAATATGGCACCGCTTAGCTTTGGGCGGTCCGATCGGCAAGATCTGCCGCCTGAGGAGCACTTCCCGCGCCTCGACGCCACGCTACCCCCGAGCGCAACGCGGAGTCGCAGAGGAGTCAGGTATTGAATGTATTACGCATGTTGAGTGTACGCTGCGAGGCCGCAGACCAACGGCGCGACGGTCACCGTTCGCGTGGACGCGAAACGTTGCGCGCGCGGTGGCTACACGATTGCGGAAGAGGCCGTGCGTGGACCCTGCGAAGAAATGACCTCGATTCCAGGAGGAGGTCGACTTTCTCGGCGCCAAAATTCAGACATCGCTCGGCTCGCGCTGAGCCACTCGGCGGTGCGTTGACCGCGATGGCGACGCCGGAGTCTTCGGCGGAATCAGCGCGTCGTCGCAATCGCCATCGCGATCAGGCCATCCGTCATTCGCGTCAACTCTGCCACGGTGCTCGTCGAGGCCTTCAGCCCCTTCGTCGCCAACGTCATGATGTGCGCGAGATCGCGTGCGGTCATCCCGTTGCGCTTGCTCGTGAGCTCCATCTTCAAGAGTGTCAGGAGATGATGCTCGAAGCGCTCGTAGGTTTTTGCGACGGCATCCGGCGCGTACTCGGCGGCGTTGCCCAGCATGTCGAGGCCGGCAGGTGAATCGACGACAGAAGCAAATGGTTCGATGATCCAAACCGCGAAGAGCACTTCGAGCCGTGCACGAAGGGACGTGGCCTTCGGAAGGCGCTCGGCGAGCGAAGCTTCTGCACGAGCGTTGTGCTGGACGCCGATCGCGCTGAAGACGGCTTCTTTGTTCGCGAAAGCGGCATAGAGCGAAGGGCGCGACATCTCTGCGGCATCGGCAATGTCGCTCATCGTCACCTTGCGAAAGCCGTGCTGATTGAAGAGGCGGTACGCCGCGACGAGAATCTTTTGCTCTTTTGGCTCCATGAAATGCTCGGTCGATTTACACTTTACAAAAAATGTAACGTTGTCATATTCGCTTTACAGATCAATCGTATCTGTAAGGAGCCCCTATGTCATCCTCGCAAAGATCACTCGTCTCTGGATTTGCCGCTCTCGAACGCAATGGCCCAGTCGTTCCATTCGACTTCGAACGTCGCGCGCTCAGGCCACGCGATGTGGCGCTCGCGATCTCCTACTGCGGCATCTGCCACACGGACATCCATTCCATCGGCAAGTGGGGGCAAGAGTTTCCGATGGTGCCGGGACACGAAATCGTCGGCACGGTGACGGCGATCGGCGCCAAGGTCGCGAAGTTCAAGATCGGTGAC
>JAHFDV010000170.1 GCA_023248815.1 Myxococcales bacterium | reverse complement strand
CCGCCGCGTGAAAATACGTCGCCGAACAGATCTTCGAAGCCTCCGAATCCACCTGCTCCACCGCCGCCGAAGTCCTCGAAGCGAACGTTCCGCGAATCGAACCCCGGGCGGTTTTTGTAGGCGCGCATGCGGTCCGGATCGAAGCCTTCGCGGAGGCCGTCTTCGCCGAATTCGTCGTAGAGCTTCCGCTTCTTCTCGTCCCCGACCACGTCGTAAGCGCGATTGACGGCCTTGAACTTCGTCTCGGCATCTTTGTTACCCGGGTTCTTGTCCGGGTGAAGCTTCGAGGCGAGCTTGCGATAGGCGCGCTTGATCTCGTCCGCGTTTGCGGTCTTCGAGACGCCGAGTGTCGCGTAGAAATCCTCCATGAGCCTCGGTAGAAAGTAAGCTTCTAGGGGGCGATTCGCAAGTCGGCAGGGCCGGGAGCGAACGATGAGCGAGCTCGCGTGGCGAACGCGCGCGTCGTCAAGTGGCCGCTAAAGGCTCTCGACGAGCTCGAGGTCGAAAATGAGGACGGCTTTCGGCGGAATTTTCGGGGGGGCACCGCGGTCCCCGTAGCCGAGCTCGGGCGGAATCGTCAGGCGGCGCGCTTCGCCCTCGCGCATTCCTTCGACGCCCCGATCGAATCCCTTGATGACCATGCCTTTTCCGAGCTCGAATTCGAGCGGCTGACCGCGATCGCGTGAGCTGTCGAAGACGGTGCCATCGACGAGGGTTCCCGTGTAGTGCACGCGCACGGTGTCGCCTTTTTTGGCGACGCGCCCTTGCCCGTCACGCACGACTTCGACCTTGAGCGTACCCATCATCCGTACGCGATCCGTCGCGCTGCTGGTCTTGGTCTCTTCGCTGGCGTCAGACGCGACACAGTGGTCCGTCTCCCAGCGATAGCCGCTTCCGCAGATCGCATCGCCATTCGTGATGTTGAGCGCGCTGCCACCGGCGACGGGTGCCGTCGCGGAGATCTTTTTGCAGCCCGTCATGGCCGCTGCCACGAGGAGTGCTGCCACAGCGACGCGGGGGCCCCTTGAGAAAAGTGCGAAGTCTCGACGAACTCGCTTACCCTGGACCAATGCGCGCGCGATCACGCCTACGACGTACGGCGATTTGGGTCGCGATCCAACTCTTTTCGTCCGCCTGCGATGACGCGGATCAACAAAGGCGCCTTCCGCCGCGCGAGTCCGTAGAAGAGTCACGCGCACTTCCGAAGAAGGTCGCATTGGGCCTTCTCGACGCCGGCGCTGCGGTCGATCCGCCTGCTCCTGTCGGCGATCTCGCTGGAGAGATTCAGCGCTTCGTCGACGTCTCCTCGTGCGTGGCGGAACGCGGAAAAATGGATCCGCTCGTCGCCGACGCGCTCGCAGCAATCGGCTACGACGCTTTTCTCGTCGACGCTTGTCGTCTTCTCGATGCCGCGAAGAAGAAAGACGCCGCAGCGTGTCGAGCGATCACCGCGAGCCCGCTTCGTGCGCAGTGCGAACGCGGCGTGGCACTTCTTTCAGCGTCGCCCGATCAGTGCCCGCTCGCGATCGCGAGCTCGCCCAGCGCCGGCCGTGACGCGACATGTCTCGCGGCGACGACGTCCGACGTTCTCTTTTGCGAAGGAGAGCGCGGTGAAGCGAAGCTTGCCTGCCTCGCATTTGCGACTTCTGACATTGCGCCCTGCGCACGCGCATTGACGACGCGCGCCGTGTGCGAGCGATCCGCATTGCGCTGGAGGGGAACCTTCGTGCCTGCAAAGGCGCGCAATTCGGTGCCCGCCAAAGCCGAGCTCGCGGTGCGTCGTGAATCGGCGGGAGACATCACGACCAATGCGACTTCCGATGTCGAACGCGGGGTCGTCGTCGTCGGTGGCAGCGCGAAACGATTCTCACTCGGCGATCTGCGTGATCTCGGCGCCGTTCCTCACACTTCGGGAATGCTCGCGCCACGCCTCGGCTGCGTCGTCGTCGCGACGAAGTCCGAAGATGCGCGTATCGAGACGTGCGAGCTCGACGTGCCCGGTTCCGTCACGGTTCGCGGGAAGCTCGGCGTGAAGCTCGAACCGTCGAAGCTCGGCCGCGCCGACAAGCTCGCTGGCGTCATCGAGGGCGACCTGACGTCGGGGACCGATCGCATGCACGTGCGCTACGCGTTCTCGACGTTCGTGCGGGACGTCGTCGTTTCGAACTACGAATCGAAGCGATAGCCGACGCCGCGCACCGTCTGAAAATAACGCGGCGTCTGCGGATCCGGCTCGAGCTTCGCGCGAAGCTGCTGCATGAAGTTGTCGATCGTGCGCGGCGTGCCGAAGTGATTCGGTCCCCACACTTTTTCGAAAATGACCTCGCGTGACAGCACGCGACCGCGCGCCTGCACGAGGCAGAGAAGAAGATCGAATTCCGTCGCGGTCATCTCGACCACGCGCGCGTCTTTGGTGACGGTGCGTGCATCTTCGTCCACGATGAAATGCTCGAATTTATGCGTTTTTCGATTCTCGCGAATGGCCTCGGTGGGTTTGACCCAAGGGCCGCGCCGGAGCGCTGCACGAACGCGCGCGAGGAGCTCGGCAAGACTGAAGGGCTTCGCGACGTAGTCTTCGGCTCCGAGCTCGAGTCCGGTCACCTTGTCGATCTCACCGGCTTTGGCGCTGAGAACGATGATTGGCATCGTGCGGCCTTCGCGGCGGAGCGTGTCGAGGATCTCGAAGCCGTTTCGGCCGGGGAGCATGACGTCCAAGATGAGGAGATCAGGTGCGATGGTGCGCGCGAGCTCCAGCCCGCGATCGCCGTCTGCCTCGGTCGTGACTTCGTAGCCTTCGCCTTCGAGATTGATTCGAAGCCCAAGCGAGATCGATGCATCGTCTTCGACGACGAGAATCCGACGTTTGTCTCCGCTCACGCAGGTTCCTTAGACGACGTCCGGTCGTTGTACCAGCCGGAGAAATCAGCCCCGCCGATGGCGAGCGGGGCTAATTTCTCCGGTACCTTCGGAAAGATCTCGGCCACGCTATTTATTGTCCATGGGCACATCCGGACTTCCGGATGTGCTCTTAGCTCGTGCGGGTGGCTCGATGGAAGGACGAACGGGAAACCGCAGGGTGAACGTGCTTCCTTTTCCGACGTCGCTGTCGAGATCGATGCGGCCATTGTGCGCGCGAACGACGTGTTTGACGATCGCGAGGCCGAGCCCACTTCCTTCCCGCGCGCGGGAAAGACGATCGTCGATCCGATAGAATTTCTCGAAGATGCGATCTTGCTCGTGGTGCGCAATGCCAGAGCCGTCGTCGGTTACGGAGACGCAAGCGAACCCGTGATCACGAAAGACGCGCAACACGAGCTTCGGCGGCGTTCCTCCGTACTTCATGGCGTTCGAGAGCAGATTGCCGATCGCTTCGGCGACGGCGAGGCGATCGACGAGAACAGACGGTAGATCTTCTTCGAAGTGGCTCTCGAGCTCGGCGCGTGCGGTGGCGAGTTGGGTCTTCAAAGAAGAAACCGCCTCTTCCGCGACGTTCTTCAGCGATTCGGCGCGGAGCTCGAAGACCTTCTTCCCGGATTCCATTCGGCCCCAATCGAGGAGGCGATCCAGCTTCGCGTTCAAGCGATCCGTCTCTTCGAGAATGTGTTTGATGCATTGCTCGAAGGTTGCTTCGTCGTTCCGGCGCTCACGCAGGGTCTCCGAAAATAGACGAATCGCAGTGAGAGGCGTCTTCAGCTCGTGGCTCACCTTCGAAACGAAGTCGGCCTGGAGTCGGCTCAAGTTCGCTTCGCGACGTACGAACACGAGAACGAGAATGACTCCGACGACGACGACCCCGACGAAGCTGACGGTGAGAATGCCGAGGATGAGGTTCACGTCGCGATTGCCGACCGTCATCATCAAGATGCCGACCGACAAGAGGAGCACCGTCGGGATGATGATGAGATAGACGAGCAGTTGGACGATACGGCGGTAGCCGAGGCGTTGAACGTTCTTGCTTACAGCGCGATCCGTTGCCCCGCTGCGATTCGGCGGTGAACTTGCGGGTGGACGATTACTGGCCGTCGTCATGGCGTGTTCTTCGAATCGTCGGCGCCGGAGTCGTCGCTTTCCTTCGGCGAGGTCTCGACGGCCGCGCTGACGAGAGCGAGTGCGAGCTGCGGCGTCTCTCCTTCGACCGTCGTGACCTTGGCAGTGAACGCACCATTGCCGACGCGCACACGTACGGGATCCCCTTTTTTCAGCTGCGAAGCAGTGCGCACGACCGCGCCGCGCTTCGTCTCGGCGATGGCATAGCCGCGCCCCAGCACTCGGAGCGGGCTCATCGCGTCGAGGGCGAGAACGAGACGAGAGAGGTCTTGTTTGCGGCGATCGGTGAGGGAGCTGGACGCGCGTTGAAGGCGTGCCTGGACCTCGGCGAGCCGTGCGCGATCGCGTGCGAGAAGCACGTGCGGATCGCGTCGCTCGAGACGAAGACGCAGGTCGGCAAGACGTGCGCCTTCACGACGCACGAGCGCAGTCGTGCTCGCGACGAGACGTTCCCGGCGATCGTCCAGCGTTTGCTCGATCGCGCGGAGAGCGAACCTCGGATCACGTACGCGCCGCTCTATTTCGGCGAGATCTCGTCCTTTGCGATCGATGCGCGCACGCAGCGCGCGATGAAGGCGAAGGGTCACCTCACGAAGGCGCATCTCGTCGGCATGCCGATCGGGAACGGTGATCTCGGCGGCCTGTGAGGGGGTCGAGGCGCGTGCATCGGCGACGAAGTCGGTGATCGTCACGTCGACCTCGTGGCCCACGGCGCTGACGACGGGGACAGGACACGCCGCGACGGCACGCGCGAGCGCTTCGTCGTTGAAGGCGATCAAGTCTTCGCTCGAGCCTCCGCCGCGGCCGATGATGATGACGTCGACCCCGGGAACGCGCCCGAGGGCAACGAGCGAACGGCGAATGGACTCGGCCGCGCGATCTCCTTGGACGACGGCCGGCGCGAGAAGGATGCGCGCGCCGCCGCGTCGAAAGGCGACGCGACAAATGTCGTGGATGACCGCGCCTGTTTCGCTCGTGACGACACCGATGATGCGCGGTGACTTCGGGATGGGACGCTTGCGCTCCTCTGCAAAGAGGCCTTCCGCCGCGAGCTTCTTTTTGAGGCGTTCGAGCGCTTCGAATTGTGCGCCACGGCCTCCTTGCTCGAGCCTGTCGACCTGGAACTGGAGCGATCCGCGCTGCTCGTAGACCGAGCCGACGCCTCGCGCGCGCACCCGCGTACCGTCGCGCAAGAGATCGCGAACGCGCTTCGTCACCTGCGTGCGGAACATCACGGCAGGGATGCTGGCGTCGTCGTCGCGGAGGTTGAAGTAGAGGTGGCCACTCGGCGCGAACTTGGGTGCGCTCACTTCACCTTCGACCCACATCGCTTTGCGGAAGGCGCCTTCGACGACGCGCGCGAGAAAGGACGTGAGCTCGCCGACGGAGAGCGCTTGAGGCTCTTTTTGCGATGCTTCTTCGGCTGCCTTTTCCGCCTCTTCCGGCGTCAGAAACGGCAAGTCGCGAAAGTCGAACGGAGACGTCGCCACGGGGCAAGGATGGTAGCGCACGCCACCTTTGCTTGATAGCGTCCGCCTCACCCATGAAACCGCTATTCCTCGCGATCGATCAGGGCACGACGGGAACGACAGCGCTCGTTTTTTCGAAAGAAGGAGAGACGCTCGGCCGCTATACGGTGGAGTTCCCGCAGCACTTTCCGAAGCCCGGTTGGGTCGAGCACGATGTGGCCGAGATTTGGACGTCGCTTCGCACGGCCGTCAAAACAGCGCTCGATCGCGCGCAGGTCGAGGCGCGGGCGATCTCGGCCATCGGCATCACGAATCAGCGCGAGACGACGGTGCTCTTCGAGAAAGAGGGGAGCAAGCCCATCGCGAACGCCATCGTGTGGCAATGCCGGCGCACGGCCGATCGCTGTGAAGCGCTCCGCAAAGAAGGCGCCGAAGACATGGTGCGCAAAAAAACGGGACTCGTTCTCGATGCCTACTTTTCGGCCACCAAAGTCGAGTGGCTCCTCGAAAACGTGAAGGGCGCGCGCGCCCGTGCGGAAAAGGGCGAGCTCCTCTTCGGAACCATCGACAGCTACCTCGTCCATCGGCTCTCGGGCGGCGTGACGCACGCGACCGACGCATCGAATGCCTCGCGAACGCTCCTCTTCGACATCGAGCGCATGCAATGGGACGATGAGCTGCTCGCGCTCTTCCACGTTCCCGCATCGCTTTTGCCGACCGTCGTCGGTAATGCCGAGCTCATCGCGAAGACGAAGGGACTCGATTTTCTCCCCGACGGAATTCCGATCACCGGCATGGCGGGAGACCAACAAGCCGCGCTCTTCGGGCAAGCGTGCTTCGACGTGGGCGACGCGAAATGTACCTATGGAACGGGCGCGTTCGTGCTCCGCAACATCGGTGACAAACCGATCGCGAGCCGCCACGGTCTCGTGACGACGGTGGGCTGGAAGATCGCGAACAAGACCGTCTATGCGCTCGAAGGAAGTGCGTTCGTCGCAGGGGCCGTCGTGCAGTGGCTGCGCGATGGGCTCGGCATCGTGAAGGCGGCCTCCGAGATCGAGGCGCTGGCGAAGACCGTTCCATCGTCAGACGGTGTCGTGCTCGTCCCGGCGCTCGCTGGTCTCGGCGCTCCGCATTGGGATCCGAACGCTCGCGGTATTCTCTCTGGAATTACGCGCGGAACGACGAAAGCTCACATCGCGCGCGCCGCGCTCGAAGGCATTGCGCTCGAAGTGCACGAGCTTCTCGAAGCAATGGCTGCCGATGCGGGAGAGCCGACGCGGTCGTTGAAGGTCGACGGCGGGGCCGCAAAGAATGATCTCTTGATGCAGCTCGAGGCCGATCTCTCGAAGGTGCTCGTCGTGCGCCCCTTCGACGTCGAATCGACGGGCCGTGGCGCGGCAATGCTCGCGGCGGTCGGCACCGGTGTGCTCTCGCTCGAAGACGCGCGCAAGATGGTGACGATCGAGCGCGAGTTCACACCCAAGATGGAAGAGAGCGAGCGTGCGGCCTTCCTCACGAGCTGGACGTTGGCGATCAAGCGCGCGCGTCTCTCTTGAGTCGGACGCCCAGACTTCCGCGAAGTGTAGGTTTCGAGAAACCGAAAACAGGCGCGAATAAAGCGCCTTTTCGAGGGGTTTCTACGAGTATGTGCCTCAACTTGAGTACCGCCCTATTCCGTGCGATCCTGATAGGCCGGAAGTAAGACGAAGCGAGGCGGTACCTATGTCCGATTCCAAGCCTGATGTAAGCGTTCGCGACATTCCCGTCGATTGGGAAGCACTCGAAGACGCATTCGAAAATAATGCTCCCGAGGTGCATAGCTACCTCCACCTTGCGACGGGCGATGTCCTTCGTATCGTCGATGGCGTGGCCGATCCGCAGATGCATGCGCGGATCGCGGCCGACGGCGGCTATCTCCGCATCGAGCCCGTGAGCTCGCGCGAGCAGTATCGTTGGATGGAGCGCTTCATCCCGATGGTCGCGGATCTCGATCTTCGCCAGAAGCTCGCGCAGTCGATCGATGGCAAAGGCGCCTTCCGCCGATTCAAAGACGTGCTGATGGCCCATGCGACCGAACGCGAGTCGTGGTTCCACTTCCGTGGCGAGCGCCTCCGCACGTTCATGGAAGCGTGGTTGAGCACGCACGCGATTCGTGCGATTGCACGCGCGCCGCAAGAGCCCGAGTCGACCTCGGAGCTCGAGCAACCGCCCGAGAGCGTCACGTCTCTTGCCGAGCTCGCAGGCCGCAACGTTCGAAAATTCCGTGCTCCCGAAACGATGCGTCAGCAGCTCCGTGAGATCGTCGAAGCTCTCGGTCCACGTGATCTCGATCTGCTCTCGACGTTTGCCGAGTTCTTGCGCGCGCGCAAAGCGGCACGGCTCGCAGCCGCGGCGCCCGAGTCGACGGATCGCACGGAAGAGCGGACGTCGCAGGTCGGCGAACGTCCCAAGACCGAAGTTCGCTGAGGACCCGCGAAGTGCGCGCGCGACGAGCGATTGCCCTGGGGGCGCTTCTCGCGTTCGTTCTTCCGACACTCGCGTTCGCGCAGTCGTCTCCGGCATCTCCCGCACCGAAATCTCCGGCTGCGAAATCCGCGGTGTCGCAATCCGTGGTGTCGAAGTCAGCAGGAGAAACTGGCGCTGCGCCACTTACTCCGGAAGACACGCCGAAAATTGCCGTCGAACAAGCTCCCGAGATGCCCGAGGAGCAAAAAGGCGAGTCCATCGTCGACGCGGTCGCAGTGCGCTTTTTTGCGCCCGAAACGGGAGGCGCTGCGCGTCCGCGCTTCATCACGCAACGTGAGCTCGCGTTCGAAGGGCGCATCACCGCGCGTCTCGACGGTGAAGAAGACGAAGCTCTCGACGATCGGCATTATCGCTCCGCGCTCGAACGTCGCGTCGCCGAACAAATTCTCGCCGAGATCCCTGGAGAGAGAAACCTCACGAATGCCGACGTCACACGGGTCGCGCGTGAGCTCGAGAAAGTTTTGGCAACGCGACTCGGCGGCGCAGAGGCTCTGGCGGCACTGACGCGAAGCGAGGGCATCGCACCGTCCGAAGTTCAAGCGATGATGGAGCGGCGTGCGCGCGCGGCCTATTACGTCGATCGCGCCCTCGCGCCCCTTTTGAATCCGTCGGAATCGCAGCTTCGCGATCTCCATCGCCTCGGAAAGCATCCCTTCAAGAGCGCGAAGTTCGAAGACGTGCGCCGCGATCTCCGCTGGTGGCTCATCGACGAGCGCCTTCGTCTCGCCGAGCTCTCGTTTCTCCAGAGCGCGCGAACACGGGTGACGATGGTGTACGTACCGGCCGATTGAGTCGCTGTGCCTGGCACGGCGGTCTCGCGATTTTTGCCCAGAAAACCGCGGGTCTTGCTCGATAAGGCGGATGACTTCGTGTTAGATGCGAAGCCATGAGCGCAGGCGGAGCCGATAGCAAGAAAGTCGTCGTCGCGGCGTTGATCGGAAACCTCGCGATCGCGCTCTGCAAGTTCGTCGCAGCGTTTCTCTCCGGCTCGACCTCGACGCTCGCCGAAGCAGTGCACTCCGTCGCCGACACGGGAAATCAAGCGCTTCTCTTGCTGGGTTTCGGCCTCGCGATGAAGCGCGACGATGATCGTTTCGCGTTCGGCCGGGCCTCCGAGCAATACTTCTGGCCCTTCGTCGTTGCGTTGATGCTCTTCTCCGTCGGCGGAACGTTCGCGATCTTCGAAGGCGTCTCGCACTTTTCCGTCGTCCCAAAGCCGTCCGTGCCGATCGATCTCGCGCGCTATGGAATCAACGTCTCGTTCAGCCCGAACCTCTTGAACTACGCCGTTCTCGGGACGTCGGTGCTTTTCGAAGCGCTCAGCTTCCGTGTCGCGTTCCGCGAGTTTCGCATCATGGCGAAGGGCCGCCCCATTCGTGAGGCCATCTTCGAAGCGCGCGATCCGACGATCCCCCTCGTGCTCGCCGAAGACACGACCGCTCTCCTTGGCCTGACGATCGCGCTTGCCGCCGTCATTCTCAGCTCGGTTACGGGGCACCACGAGTGGGACGCGATCGGCAGCATCGTCATCGGCATCCTCCTTTGCGTCGTCGCCACGGTCTTGGCGCGCATCACGCACGGTCTTCTCATTGGGAAGGCGGCAACGATCGACGACCAAGCGCAGGTGCTCGAGATCGCCGAAAAGTCGGAAGGCTTCGAGCGCGTCACGCAGCTCTTGACGATGCACCTCGGCCCCGACTTCGTGATTGTGGCCATGAAGGTCGCCTTCAATCCGAATTACAAAGTGAACGAAATCGAGAACGCGACGAACGAGATGGAAAAACGTCTCCGAGCCGCGCTTCCGCACATGAAGAAGATCTTCGTCGAGCCCGACTCCGAAGGTGATGGTCGCGGTCTCGCAGCCGCGCGCGAGCTTCTCGCAAAAAAGACGGGATGAACGCGAAGCTCGTCGCGATCGCAGCCCTCGTCGCGGCCGCGTCGTCTCTTCTTTTGATCTCTGGCCGTGGTGAACCGAAGCCGAAGACCAAGGGACGTGTGCGAGTCGGCGTCGTATTCGACGTCGGCGGCCGCGGCGACAAGAGCTTCAACGACGCGGCCTATCGCGGTGCCGAGCGCGCCGAACGCGAGCTCGATGCCGACGTCAGCTTTCTCGAACCAACCGGCGCCGAAGACCGTGAAGCCGCCCTTCGTCTCTTCGCTTCACGCGAGCTCGACCTCGTCGTCGGAGTGGGCTTCATCTTCGGTCGGGATGTCGATGCCGTAGCGCGCGACTATCCACGCGAGAAGTTCGCCTGTGTCGACTACGCAGTCGCCCATCAAGAGGGGCCAATGCCTCCCAACGTGCGTGGGCTCGTCTTTCGCGAAGAAGAGGGGAGTTACCTCGTCGGCGCAGTCGCCGGCCTCATGACGAAGACGAAGCACGTCGGGTTCATCGGCGGAATGACGATCCCGCTCATTCGTCGCTTCGAACGAGGCTATCGCGAAGGCGTCAAAGCCGTATGTGACGTATGCAGTCTACATGTAGGCTATGCGGGCTCCACGCCGGAAGCGTT
>JAHFDV010000555.1 GCA_023248815.1 Myxococcales bacterium | reverse complement strand
CTCCACCCTGTCCGCGACGGTCTTCGATGTCACCACTCGGCCCAGATCCTTCATCCCATCGCATTTTGCTCCCACTTTCTAACACACGAAAGTGACGTTCCTCAGGAGAACGCGAGCAGTTATGCCATCGACTTTTCCGAAGGTTCCGCCACTAGCGAGCTTGGAGGCGGTTCCTGCAGTAAGGTAAAAGCATGCCTCGGTACGTCGACCGCACCTTCGCGAAGATGATCGCCATCAAGCGACTCGTCACGGGATCGCTCGCGCTTCTCTGCGGCATCGGTTTCGTCGTCATGATCAGCATGCTCGACGATCGCAAGCCGCCGCCCTTTGCCTACGCGACGGCCGCGATCTTTCTCGGCGTGGGCGGTTGGGCACTGCACGACGGCATTCGCTTTTTTCGCAACGCGAAGAAGACGAAAGAAGACTAGCGGCAAAGGTCGTTTCAGCGCCGCGTGCAGATTCTGAGCTCAGCCGTAGCGAACTTGAACGTTCTTGATGAGGGCGAGCAGTGCTTGCTTCACGCCTTCGGTCGTCGGGTGACGAACGTGTGCCCAGCCTTCGCCTTCGTAGCCTTCGTTTCGAGGCATCCCCTCTTTGGGTGATCGCATCTCGACGAGCGCGTCTCCCGCATCGGCGACGGCGCGTTGCACGCCGCGCACGCTCACGATCCGATTGCCTGCGCCTTGTCCGCGGAAGAACGCGGCACCCGAGGCCCAACGACGCTCCTTGGGCGTGAACTCGTCGAGCGCCATGAGGCGTGACCAATCGGCCCAGAAGTCCGTCTCGTAAGCGAGGCTCATGAGCGGCATGATGCCGACGCCGGGAGGACGCACGCCGACTTCACTGACGAGCGAGGTGCCGTCGTCGCGAAGAAACCATTCCATGTGCGTGAGCGCCGTTCCTGCCGCAGACTCCGCGTCCTTTCCGAAGAGCGCTTTCAATGCGGAGCGATTGACGGGCTGAAAGTCGTTCCACTCGGTGCCTTCGTCTTCGCGCGGAAGGAGCACGCAGTACTGTACCCACGGCGTCTCGAGCACTTCGAGAGGCGTCGGAAAATAGCGTGTGCCCGAGTGCCACACCGCTTCGCCGCGCACGGTCACGGTCTCGCACGTGTGCTCGCGCGCGCGCACGAACTCTTCGGCTTGGAGGGGAACCCGCTTCGACGGGATGACGCCTTGCTCTTCGAGCGCCCGCAGATCTTCTTCGGAGGTGATGCGATACGTGGAGCGCGCCCCGAGCCCGGCCTGTGGCTTCAAGATGATCGGAAAGCCGACCGCGTCGATGAAGGCACGGAGGGAGGCGGGCGAGTCCGCGAGCGCGCTCTTGGCGACGGGAACGCCATAGGCGCGCAACACTTCTTTCATGCGGTCCTTGTCGCGGAAGGCGCGCGCCGCTTCCGTGCGCAGGCCCTCGATGTGGAGGGCGTCGCGCACCTCGGCCATGGGCACCTGCAGCTGTTCGATGTGACCTGCGAGGCGATCGACTTTGCCGACATGGCCTTGGAGTGCGCGCGTTGCGGCGAGGAGCTCGTTGGCGTTCTCGTAATCGTTGACGCGGTAGTGCGCAGCGATGCGTGGCTTCAACGCTTTCGGAATCGCCGATTCGGGATCGGCGCTGATGACGCTCAGCGTCACGTTGTCGAGAGCGGCGAATCCGGCGACGAACTTGTTCGTGGTTTCGAGAAAACGCGGAGCAACGAAGACGACGTGCGGCATGGAGCACGAGACTATCTCAAGCGACGCCGCGTGAGGGCGACTCGAAGCGTCGAATCAGCGAAGTTTCATGGATGAAATGCTCTCGAGAGGGGCGGGGGCCGTGAAATGAGACGGGACTCGAAAATTCCCGCCGGCGGAGAGGAGAGAGTCTTAAAGATCCCCATGAATGCGGCCGGTCCTAGTGTCAGTATGTGCATGCATTATGCACGCAAGTGCTCCTAAGTCCCTTGATTCTTTCGCGTCGTGTGAACCGATGATGGTGCGGCGCAAAGGCCTTGGGCAATTTGCATCGGCTGGATCGCGGCTGACCAGATTGCGCTTTAAAATTGGAGTGGGAGATTCGATGGTGAAGGCGGCTTTCCCCATGACGCAATTATCTCCACGTCGCTCAGCAGCTTCGGGTCGCGTAGCAGCCATCCTCGTCGGCCTCGCCCTCACGCTCGTCGTCGTGAGCTCGGCGTTCGCAGCGTCGGTTTGCTACAAATTCCCGTTCAGCAATCCCAACGTCGCCGACGGTTTCGGTTCGTTGAAGGGGCGTACGAGCCCACATCGCGGATTGGATTTCCCGCAGCCAGCTGACACTCCCGTTCCGGCAGTGGCCGACGGTGTCGTGAAGGTCGTCACGACATCGGGCTGCCTCGGGAACGTGCTCGTGATCGGACACGCCGACGGAATGTACTCGGGCTATGCGCATTTGATTCGACCGCCGTCCGTGAAGGTCGGTGATGTCGTCAAGCTAGGTCAGATCGTCGCGAACGTCGGAAAGACGGGAACGTGTGCGACCGGGAATCATCTGCACCTATCGATGAGCCCGCTCGAAGGCGGTTGGGGCGCGGGCACCGTGATCGATCCTTACAAGTACATCAACGAGCACAAGACCTGCACGGCTGAACCAGTCGCCGCGACCGATGCGGGCACCGCGGATGCGAGTGTCGGCATTGCGCTTGCCGGCGATCCCGAGACCTCTTCCGCGCATGAAGATGCAGACGACATCGAACCCGGATGCGCCGTGTCGCCTGTCTCGTCGTGTCGTTCGACCGGCGGAGGCGGACTCGCGAGCACAATCTTGATCGCGTTCGTGATCGCCTTCGGACGCCGTCGCGTGAAGCACGCGTAGTTTTAATCCCCGCAGCACTCTTAAAGGACGCGGATGACGCCGTGCGAAAGGTGCATGTAGCTTACATTTGGTACTTCTAAGTACCTGATAGTGCTCGCGTATGCGCCCACAGGCGCCAGGCAATGACCGCGCGTGAGGGGCGAAGCGCACGTGGACTGGATCGCGGCTGACCAGTTTGCGCATCGAAGGCGCAGTGCGAGAGTCCAACGTGAACGGAGGATTAGGAATGGGTCACTTGTTCGGCAGGAGCACGAGACGATCGAAGTTCGCTTTGGTTTCCATCACCCTCATCGGCTCGACGTTTGCGACGCCCGCACTCGCGGCACCCGTTTGCTACCAGCTTCCGTTCAACAACCCGAATCTGGCGGACGGTTTCGGCTCGACGATGGATCGCGCGAATCCGCATCGCGGTGTCGACTTTCCGCAGGCCGCAGACACACCCATCCCGGCAGTCGCCGACGGGGTCGTCAAGGTGATCACCGTCTCGAGCTGTCTCGGCAACGAGCTCGTGATCGGTCACGCCGACGGAATGTATTCGGGCTACTCGCACCTCATCCGTCGCCCCGATTTGAAAGAGGGCGACGTCGTCAAGAAGGGGCAGATCATCGCGAACGTCGGAACGACGGGAACGTGCACTACGGGCAATCACCTTCATCTCACGATGAGCCCGCTCGAATCAGGATGGGGCGGGGGGACCGTGATTGATCCTTACAAATACATCACCGAGCATCTCACGTGCGAAACGCCATGCCACAACTCGGCGGGGGGACTGAGCTTCAGCTGCGATGGTGCGCCCGCCGGAAAATCGTGCGTGAACGTGAATGAGCCGGAAGACCCGGACAGCTGGGCCGACAACTTCGTCTGCAGTGACAGCGATCTCGGACTCGCGTGGTCGAGTGATGGCCCCATCCCGAACAAGCGCTGCACCAACGTCGCCGAAGCTTCGGATACGCATGCCTCGGCGTGGTCCAACAACTA
>JAHFDV010000554.1 GCA_023248815.1 Myxococcales bacterium | reverse complement strand
TCACACGGTCGAAAACGATCTCATCCGCCACGGCAAGCTCACCGAAGAACAGATCGGCCGCATCAAGAACAAGAATGCGATCACGCGCGCCGTCGGCGTCTACGAACGCGTCGAACCGGACATCTTCTCGCTCGAGGTCTTGCCCGGTGACACGTTCTTGCTCTCGAGCGACGGGCTCACGGGATATCTCGCCAGCGCCGACGAGCTCGGAAGCTATCTCGCGCTGCCCGGCCCCGAATCCGTCCGCGCACTGATCGAGCTCGCGAACTCACGCGGCGGCAAAGACAACATCACGACGATCATCATTCGCGTCGCCGAAGGCGTCACCGACGAAGCGCGCGCCAACCGCATTGCCCGCACGCGCGAAGTGCTGGCGAAAATGCCGCTCTTCTCGCATCTCAACGAACGCGAAATTCTTCGCGTCATGCAGGTCGCGTTCGTTCGCAAGTACGCCGACGCCGAAGTCGTCATCCAAGAAGGAACGAAGGGTGAAGAGCTCTACATCATCCTCTCGGGATCGCTCCGCGTACTCCGCGGAGACCAGTTGATCACGCAGCTCGGTCAGGGCGCGCATGTCGGCGAGATGGCGCTGCTTCGCAGTACCCCGCGCTCGGCGACGGTTCGCGCCGAAGGCGAAACGCAGCTCATCGTGCTTCGCCGCACGGATTTCTTCGAGCTCCTTCGCGCAGACTCGATCTTCGCAGTGAAGCTTCTCTGGCAGTTCCTCGGCATCTTCGCCGATCGCCTCGACACGACGAGCAGCGATCTCAGCACGGCACGTCGCGAGCTCGAAGAAGTGCGCCACACGCAGCAAGACATCCCCGCGTTCAAGATCCCACAATGAAAATTCTTTCGCCTTCCCTCCTCGCGCTCGCTGCCCTCACGTTCGGGATCGCCGGATGCGGCAAGGAAGAAAAGAAGGTCATCGTCGTGAACGTCGCCGACGCTGCGCCTTCCGCTTCGGCCAGCTCGAGCTCGCCGTACAAGACCTCGATTCATCCGCCCCCTCCCCTCGCGCCTGCTCCCGCTACGGGTCCGAATTTGCCGCGAGTGCTTTCGTTCGAAGGAGACATTGGCGACACGGGGCTCGTTGCAGGACAGCCCGTTCCGAATGGCTGGCCGCTGCGCATCGCCGATCCTGCGGCCAAGGTTGCGTTGCGCGACTCGCGAAGCGGGCTCGAATTCAAGCTTGCTGGGCCTTTTCGCGTTTATCTCGCGCCGGCGAAGGTCGCGATCATCGAAGGGCAATTCGAGTCACAGGTCGTTCCTTCGGGCGCGCTCGAGTTTTGGATCTCGACGCCTTGGGGCACGATGCGCACGACGGGGCGCGTACGCATCAAGATCGAGCCGCGGACACATTCGTTCGAGACGCTCGACGGAGAGGCGTTCTTGTACCGACTCGTCAGCAATGCGGGTTGGGAGAAGATCGAGCATGTGAGCGTCGACCACGCGGAGATGGTGACGGAGGAGCGCGCGGCGCAACTTTGTACGGAGCTCGACGCGGCGGCGACGAAGCTTGCGGCAGAGGTTGCGGGGGCGGGTCATCTGGATACGAAGAAGGCGCAGATCCAGATGGAGGCCAAGAAGGTCGCTCAGGGTGCCTGTGAGACGGCGCGTACACGCTTGCTCGAGAGCATGAAGAAGCAGGGGCCGATGTTGTACGCGCAGATTGAGAAGAAGAGCGTTCTGTAGAGAGACGCAGAGCAGAAGCAGACGGTTGCGGTTGCGGTCGAGGTTGAGATTGGGAGTGATTGGGAGAGATGGGGGCGGCGCAGGATGAGCGAGAAGCGAAGTCTCTTTTTTCGGATTCGGGTGGGCGTTCTTCTCGTTGTTTTGGTGGGGGTGGGGATCTACGCGATCCGCGACATTCGTTCTCGACGGGAGCGGAATGAATGGGAGCGCACCCTCAACGTTGCGGTGATCGTCATGGCCGATGCCGATGTCGATCCTTTGGCGGTTCGGAATCTTCGGGCTCGGGCTCCTTTGCTTGCGGCGAAGCTTCGGGCGGAGATGAAGCGATTTCGGGGGGCGGAGTTTTCTCCTTTTCGGTTCGAGGTTGTGGGGCCGGTGGCGATTGAGACGCTTGCGCCGTCGCCGCGGGGCGATGGCCTTCTTGATCTTGCGAAGTACGCTTGGGAGAACTCACGGTGGGTGAGTCGCACGGATGATCGCGCAGGCGTCAATGCGGGCGCTTACGACACGCGCATCTATGTGACGGTGCACAAGCCGAAGAGTGAAGATCGTTCATTCATCGAAGGGCGGAGCCAAGAGGGCGGGCACATTGGGACGGTCGATGTCGAGCTCGATGCGGAGATGAGCGATACGGCGCTCATCGTGATTGCTCACGAGATGTTTCACACGCTCGGCGCAACGGATCGGTACGACGCGACAGGGCGTATTGAGCTGCCCGATGGGTTGGGAGATCCGAAGCAGGTGCCGCTTTATCCGCAGATGAAGGCGGAGATCATGGCTCGCAATCGCGCGGTGTCTCCCGTGAAGGAGCTGATTCCGATTCGGATCGATGAGCTGGCCGTGGGGGAGAAGACAGCTGGGGAGATTGGGTGGAAGTAGCTGCGGCTGGCGAAAGAGCGCACCGTCGCTGGAGTTCTATCTTTCGCGCGTGCGGAGATGCACGTAGAGCGCTTCGACTTTCGCGCGCGCCCATGGGGTGCGGCGGAGGAACGTGAGACTCGACTTGATGCTCGGATCGAGTTGGAAGCAGCGGACGGGAACTTCGAGGGCCATCTCTGCGAAGCCGATTTTCTCGACGAGGTATTCCAAGATTTGTTGGAGCGTAATGCCGTGGAGGTCGCGAATGGGGCGACCGTGTTCGTCGAGCTCGGGCATGGGGTGAGGAGTAGCGCGGGTAATGGGGGGAAGTCACGCTTGGGAGCGCCAGGATCTGCGCCCTAGTGTTTCCTCGCGACCTCACTCATCTCCGAGCTCCGCCAACAACGATTCGCGATCCTTCAAAAACTCCCGATAGAGCTTCACGTGCGAGAGGTCTTCGTAACCTCTCTCTTCAATCCCCTCTTCACCTAGCTCGAACAAAGTTGCGCCCGGATACGCGAGAAGAATCGGCGAATGCGTCGCGATGATGAACTGGCTGCCGCTCTCGATGCGCTCCTTCATCAGCTTCAAGAACGCGAGTTGACTCCGCGGCGAGAGCGCTGATTCGGGTTCGTCCAGGATGAAGAGCCCGCGATCAGAGAATCGATTTCTCATGAGCGCAAGAAAGGACTCTCCGTGGGATTGCTCGTGAAGAGATTTTCCGCCGTAGGATTCGATCACCTTCCGCGAAGCGCCGGGCAATCGATCCATCTCTTCGATGTTCGTCGCGAGGTTGAAGAGAGACTCCGCGCGAAAGAAGAAGCCGTCGCGTGCGCGATACGACCACGTCAGGCGAATCGCGGCGGAGAGCGACGATTCGGACGGGCGTTGACGAAAGGTGAAGTTGCGCGTGCCCCCTTCGGGATTGAAACCGTCGGCGATCGCGATGGCTTCCAGCAATGTGGATTTTCCGCAGCCGTTTTCACCAGCGAAGATCGTTGCGGGCGAGCTCAGCTTGAGGGGCTCGGTTCGAAGAGCGCGAACGCAGGGGAGCGTGAATGGAAACGTGTCTACCCCGGAGGACGGCGCAATTCCTATCGAACGTAAAAACACGTGCTTCTACTACCTCGTTACTTCGGTACTGCGCGCGACTCGCAATGCGGTTTTGCGCGCTTACTCGAGCCAGATTTTGACGACGTGGTCTGGCAACGCAGACTCGGTCGAAAGGCGTGCTCACATCTCTTCAGGCAACCGAAATTCTTTT
>JAHFDV010000553.1 GCA_023248815.1 Myxococcales bacterium | reverse complement strand
CGCGAAGGATTTTCACCATCTGCTCTTCCGTGAACTTGCTCTTCTTCATCGCCTCTCCGTTTCGTATCGGAGAGAGCAAATTTCAGGCAACTACTGGCACTCGGGAGCGGGAGCACGTCAGGACGCCTGGTCTAGTAGCGCCCATTCGCCTAGCTCGCACCGTTCCTTAAGGAACGGTGCGTAAGAGCACAGAAGCTCCGATCCGGCCCGCGTCGATTTCGACTTCGCCTCGCTCCGCCGCTTGTTTCGACGAGTAGGAGATCCAACGCTGCATGGCGCTTCAAACTGACCTCGCTGGCAAGCAGTTACAACGCAGCGACCCGTTCAACCAGTCGGCGCGCCGCGGCGCGAGCGTCGCGATCCAAAGTAGCATCGGCCCACGTGTTAGCTCTGGTGATGAGGGAGGAAAGAGAATCATCGGACTCGCGGAGCAAGCCTTCGATTTCGGATCTCGGTAGTACCTCAAGCAAGCTCGTCACCGCGAGCGCGGCAACCTTTGGGTCGGACCGAGCCGCAGCGAGTGCATCTTGCACCAGGTCCGGAGCGCCCCGAGCACATAGCCTTAAGGAGAAGGCGAACATTAATTCCGGGGAGGCTACCGATGCGATTCCGGGTGAAGATGTGAGCCAGAGCCGTGTCGACCACTGCATGCATGCTCTAACCCTCGCCCGCACTCGCGGCTCATCGAGGCTCATCTCATCCAGCACGCCGAGGAGTACGACAAGGACGAGAATGCTCGACAGATCGATATCTGCTTCGAGGTATGTTCGCCCGTACTCACCACGCCGCCGCGCTGGTTCGAGGTCTAGATATAGACTTTCGAGGCGGTCGAGGGTGTCACCGCGTCTTGCAGCGGCGCTTACGAACGGTTGGAGCATTGCCGACAACGCGTCCCGCTCAATAAGCCAGCGCCAGTCGCTCCCCGGATTTCTCATGCTTTCCAAGAGAACTGGAAAAAGTCCGCCATCTAATTCTTCACCGCGTGCGACGGCGAGCTGCTGCGCTGAGATAATGGCGCAGATTTCAGATGCGTGAGCAACGCGCGTCTCCGCAGACCTGCCCTGCCGTCGTCTTGCGCCATGTGAAATAACCTTCTGAGCATCGACTCCCCATTCATTCAAGACTTCGCAGAGAGTGGTGCGCGCAACGTCTAAAACGCGCGCGTCGTCAGGGAGTGTTTTCGTTGGATCGACGAACTCCGCGTGCAACGCGGTCGCTATCATCATCCCGTCGGTGCGCATCATTATGCTCGACCAAGCATCTCGGAAGAATCTCGGGAGTTCGTCACTACAAAGGACCTCGAGGGCCTTCACCCGCGCGAGGTCATCCATTTCTCCGCTGGCCACCGCAGAGAAGAGTCTCGTTGCAGCCTCCGTTACACGCTCGCTTAGAATGAGCGCAGCAAGCGACCCTGACCAGACGCCATTCTGATTGAACACGGGGCTTGCAGCGCGCAACCAACGAAGGAGGGCCTCCCGGTCGTGAAGGACGTGATCACCAAAGAGAGCGGCAGTAACTAACGGAACATCTTCCCACCGTTCGATCGCTCGTAGCCACCGCTCTGGTGCGAATTGGCGCAGAAGAGTATTCGGAACATACGAGTCGACCGCTTCCAGAGCCATGGGTGGTTGGTGCCAGACGTCGAATGGATCCTTGAGGCGCATATCTGGTTCAGGCGTGAAGACTCGCACCCTCCCTAGCTCGGAGTCGCGTTCGGGGAGCGCAATCGAGAGTGGCCGCTCGAATTCGGCGAGCCAACTCTCGATCATTTCGATATTGAGAGCGGCAAGGCATTCAGAGAACGCCGAAACAAATGCTGCGTACACCCATTGAGGCGAGCGCTCGAGCTTCCGCGCACACATCTGAATTCGATCAGACGAGGGAGAGCCCCACAGTGCGGACCTCGCGAGCGCCTCCGCGACTAGCCACCACCCCTCTCGCGACAGGTCGTTGCTGCCACCAAGATACTTTTGAAGGTCATCGTAGAATTGGGCCGGAAGAGATGGCGTCGCGGAGACGAGTGCGGGCATCCAGGCAACATCATCAAGATCGAGAAGCCATATCGCCACAGCAAGGAGTTGGCCGGGCTCGCCAAGTTCCCGCACCCCAGCCAACGCCTCGTCGCGTTGCGCCAGGAGACGTTGTGTCCACTCCATTTCACGACGAAAACGAGGGTCGTTCATCGTCCTTTTGCGGCTTTCCGCTCGACAAGCCAGGTCTCGAACACTTTCGAAGATTCCCAGACGCGCAGAAGGTCCTCTCGAACGGGATCGGGATCTGGCACCGCGAGCATCAAGGTTCCGCGCTCACCATAGTTGTTGAGCGATGAACCAAGCGCCCAGGTCTTGCTCGCGGTGACGATGAGACGGTCGTGAATGGCTGGCTTCTTCCCCATCATGACTCTGACCTCCAGCGGATTTGTGGAGGGTGCCTTCCTCACCTCTTCGAGACGTCGCTCCAAGAGATCGGTGCCAACGCCTCGTCGCATGCGAAGGTACATCGCGCTGGTAAGAATCTGCACTGGCGTCGCTGTGTTTGCGATCGCGAGAATCACCCTCAGAAGATCGTCACCGCCGAAATAAGGGTCGCAAACAAACAACGTTTCATTCGCGTCACCGATTAGCTCGCGTAGCGCTTTTACTCCGTCTCCTGCGCGATTCCGAAACCAACGTTGATTGTCCTCTGCCAGCGCTCGCACCCTCCGCGCGCTGGAGGCACGAGAAAGCTCAGCGCGTGCCGATCTCTCGGCTGCTTGCGTCGCCGGATCAGCGCGTCTTGTGCCGGTCGATATGGCCACTTCGTAAGCTTCGGCAGGATTACCTGGCTCAACCCGTCGGATTTGAGACACCAACCTCGTTTCGAGCGAGAACCCTAAAATGAATACGGCAAAGCCCCCGTCCAACAGCAGCCCACGACGATTGTCGATGATGCGTTGACGCACCTCTCCAGGTCTGTGCGCAAGACGAACCCGCAAGACGCTATCCGTGAACTTGAACTTCCCTAGGATGCAGACACCGGTTGCACGCTTTTCTTCGAGAATGAGTTCGAGCCCCTCTGCTGACATGTTCCGCCGAAGAGTCAGCGCGAAAAGGATAGCGTCGCGTCCGCTGTCTTCGCGCTCGATTCTCATAGATAGCTCGCGAAAGATGGGATTTGGCGCGATCAGATGAATCGAACCAGCGTATTCAGGGAACAACAGAAGATCGACGTGATGTTTCGCTTTGAGCCACTGCTTGGCGGCGTCCTTCTCGGAGTGATGCCATTCAGCGAACGGATCGACGTCGGACACGAGGTGGCGAACGCGTGGCGTCACATGCCAGTCGGACGAGAACGGCACTCTGCTCGTCGATGTCACGAATGATTCGCGACCTGGTTCGACTGCGAACATTCCCGTCTTGAACTGTGGCGCGCTCATGTCGTCGGATCTCGGGAGCGTTCCGGATTGAGATGGCCTCACCGCGCGACCCTGATAAGCATCGTCGAACCATGCGATCCCTCTCTCCGACGAAGTGACAAGATTGCGCGCGTAGACAAAGAAATTTGCGCTGATTTCGGCGAACGATTCTTCGCTAACCGGAGGCGGTGGCACCTCTCGTGGAAGCAGCTCCACGGCGGCGCAGAGCAATATTCGCTCACGCGTTCGACGATGCACGACCCACGCGAGCCGCAGGACAGCGTAGTCGTAGTCGGCGAGCAACGTGCTCGACTGTTCAACGGAGACTTCTTCCACGAACATTCCTAAAGGCACACGACGCCTATTTCTGCGGACGCTTCGAGCGACGAGAAGTAGTCAGTCGACCCTTTTTTGGCCTCGATTGTCT
>JAHFDV010000552.1 GCA_023248815.1 Myxococcales bacterium | reverse complement strand
CGCAAGTACCACCGGTCGTGCCAAGCTCGAGGCCATGAGCTCGATTCGTCGCGTATCTCCTGCAGAGGCCCAAAAACTCCAGTCCGAAGGCTACGTCTATGTGGACGTGCGCACGCAAGAGGAGTTCGCCGACAGTCATCCCAAGGATGCGTGGAACATCCCCTACGCGTTCTCACAAAACGGCATCATGGTGCCCAACGCCGACTTCGTCGGGGTCGTCGCGAAGCATTTCCCCAAGGACGCCAAACTGATCCTCGGTTGCCGGTCCGGTGTGCGCTCGATGAAAGCCGCGGACTTGCTCATTGGTGCAGGATACACAGACTTCTACGAGCAGCGCGCGGGCTTCGACGGCGCGAAGAGTCCCTTCGGCGAAGTCACCGAGCCGGGATGGTCGCGCGTTTCTCTCCCCGTCGAGCCCGGTGACGGTGGCGAGCACGGCTACGACCATCTTAAGAAGTGATGCTGCGCTCCCCGCGCCAGGCGGGTAGCCCTCACTTCGCGCGTTCGTAGGCCTCGGCGGCTTCCTTCACCACCAATAGGTCTCGAGCAGCGCGCTCTTTTTCGTTCACGAGCTCGGCGGTGAAAATCGTGAGGCCCCAGATACCGTTTTCACGTCGACGGAACGGATAGCGCGTTCCTTGAGCTGTCACGATCGTCGCGCGCTCGCCGACGATTTCAACCGAAGAGACGCCCGAGAGATCCTTGCGCAGTCGTCGAAACCACCCGCGCTCTTCGCCCATTCGTGAGACGACATCGGCGCCGTCCGGGGCGCTCGCCATCGTCTCGAACTCGAGCCTCATCTTGTCTTTGGCTTCTGTCGGATACGACCGTTCCGCGATGCTCAACGCTTCTTTCCGCGCGTCTCGAATCGAATACGCCGCCCAGTGGGCATCCGTCTCGAGATAGGGAAAGATCCCATTGGGGTCTCCTTTTCCGAGGCTTCCGGCGATTCGCACGTAGGCGCCCTCCGGAGTTCGATCGGAAGGGAAAGGCGTGCGAAGCAACAGGAACGCGGCAGTCGAAGAGACGACTACGACGACGAGGGAGAGCGCCCACCACCAGCGTCTGCCGGGTGAACCCTTCGGATTCGTCGTCACTTCGATGACTGTCGCTGCCATGTTATCAAGTCGTCGTCGAAAGATGCTGCACGAGCGCAAAGTAGTCGTCGTCGTCCCCGCGTTCAACGAAGAGCCGCGTATTGCACACGTGATTCGTACGATGCCCGCTTTCGTCGACGCCATTGTCGTGGTCGACGACGCGAGCACCGACCGAACGCGAGCCACGGCGGAGGCCGTGGGAGATCCGCGGGTGGAAGTGATCACGCTCGAGAAAAATAGCGGCGTAGGTGCGGCGATCTACCGCGGCTATGAGCATGCAATCGCGCTCTCCTCACACGCTTGCGACGCCTTTGCGGTGATGGCCGGCGATGCGCAAATGGATCCTGACGATCTAGAGCGTGTCGTCACGCCGATCGTGAAGGGCCGCGCGGGATACGTGAAAGGGAATCGCTTCCGCCACGGAGAATGGCGACGAATGCCGCTCGTTCGCTACGTCGGAGGCCGAATCCTGTCGCTCATGACTCGCGTAGCAACGGGCGCGGTGATCGACGACAGCCAATGCGGATACACGGGCCTTTCACGCCAAGCTGCGGATTCCGTAGACTTCGCTGCCGCTTGGAAGGGTTACGGCTATCCGAACGATCTCTTCGCGCGACTCGTTGAAGCGCGGGTCACTACCGAAGAGGTCGTCGTTCGCCCCATCTACGCAGACGAAGAGAGCAAGCTCGGCAAGGTCGCGGCGCTGCGCGTCGGCCTCGTGGTCCTTCGTGCAGGAGTTCGCCGGGGCGCGCGGGCCTGCGGTGCGCCGGCATCACGACCGGGATAGTCCATGCGCAGAAGATGGCGCTCGCATCGTTCGATGATAGAACCGCGGCATATGAAGTCGTTCGTCTCTTCGTCGGTCGTTCTTGCTCTTCTTCTCTCTTCTACGGCCGCATCGGCCGCCACCTATTCGATCGGTTCGAGTCGCGCTGACAAGACGCTGCAGTCCGTTCTGAAGAAGCTCCAGCCCGGAGACATCGTCGAGTTCGATGGCGGCGAAGACTACGCGCCCGAAGACGACATCAAGCAGGTCGAAGGCGCGGCGGGTAAACCCATCACGTTTCGTGGCGTCGCCAAAGGCGGCAAGCTCCCGGTGATTCGTGGCGGCGATTACGGCTTCGTCATTCACTTCAGCCATGCCGTCTTCGAGAACTTCGAGCTCACGGGGCAAACGGGCGTCGGTGTGCTGCCGAAGGGCGACGACATCGTGCTTCGCAACCTCTACGTGCACGACTGCACGTGTCACGGCGTCCTCGGAGCCGACGACGAGGTCGGAAACCTCACCATCGAGTACTCGCACTTCTTCAAGACGGGTGACGGCGAGAAGCGCCATCAGATCTACGTGAACTCCGATCGCACGGTTCACCCCGGCTCGGTCTTCCGCCTCCATCACAACTACATCCACGATTCGAACGGCGGCAACAACGTCAAGATTCGCTCGGAGCGGAGCGAGGTCTATTACAACTGGATCGAAGGCGCGAAGTTCCACGAGCTCGATCTCATCGGCTACGACATCATGGCGGACACGAAGAACTTCATTCCTGTCCACCACGACATCGTCGGGAACGTCATCATCAAGAGCCCCGACGCCGATTGGTTCATCGCGCGTACGGGCGGCGATGGCGATGGCGAGTCTGGCGGGCGCGTTCGCTTCGTCAACAACACGATCATTCTCGGATCGAAGACGAACTATGCGGTCGTCGTCCAAGACAAGCTCGAGAGCTTGGAGTTTTCGAACAACATCATCACGCGTCAGGGCGGCGGAAACGTCGAAATCGTTCGCGACAAGAACGCCGCTTGGGTGAGTGGTCGCAAGGTCGGAGGTTCCAACAACTGGGTCGCGTCCGGCTCCGTCGGCGCTGCCGAGCTCACGGGCTCGATCGAGGGCACCGATCCGATGTTCGAAAATCAAGCCGGCCGTGACTTGCGGCCGAAGCAAGGAAGTCCCGTCATCGACAAGGGGACGGAAACGCCCGCAGGCCCAAAGGGTGCGGAGCTTCCGAATGCGCTGAAGCTACCAGCGTACCAGCCTGATCCCGCGCAAGTTGCCGCGGGCACGACGCGCCCGCTCGTCTCGACGATCGATATCGGCGCATACGAATTCGGTTCCGGTCCGCCGCGCCAGGCGGAGACGACGGGCGGTGGCGGTGGCACTTCCGATGGCGGGACGCAGAATCCGACCGGCGACGGCGGATCGGGCGGCGGAGGCAACAAGGCTGCGAGCGACGAGGACGACGGTTGCGGATGCCGCGCGGTCGGTTCGACGGGCGAAAATGGCTTGGCCAAGCCTGCGCTTCTCGGACTCGCGCTCGCCGCCGCGCTGATTCGTCGACGACGACGCGCCTGATCGAGACGCTATCCTGGAAGGCGCGGGCTTCGGCTCACGCCTTCCTTTTTTTGTTCGCGCTCTTCTTTTTCGCCGAGCTCTTCTCCGCCGAAGGGCGAGCGCCGCTTGCGTCGAGCGCGCGGCGAACGATCGCGCCGGCGTGGCGCAGCGTCTCATCGAGATCGAAACAAGCGGCGAGCTCTTTCTTCGAGAGATGCTTGCGCACCCTTTCGTCCTTCGCGAGCAGCTCCGAGAAGCGCCCTTCGCCTTCCCAGGTGCGCATCGCATGCGCCTGGACCACCGAATACGCGTCTTGGCGCGCCATGCCCTTCTCGACGAGCGCCAGCATCACGCCCTCCGAAGCGTAGAGCTCACGCGCGGCGTCGATGTTGCGC
>JAHFDV010000551.1 GCA_023248815.1 Myxococcales bacterium | reverse complement strand
GTCGGGCTCGGGTACCTATCTCTCGCTCGTGAAGCACGCACGCTCTCTGGCGGCGAGATGCAGCGATTGCGGCTTTCGGCGCAGCTCGGGAGCGGACTGACGGGCGCACTTTACGTTCTCGATGAGCCCACGATCGGTCTTCACCCCCGCGACACGCATCTCTTGCTCGGCAACTTGCGAAAGCTCGTCGACACGGGATCGACGGTCGTCGTCGTCGAACATGACGCCGAGACGATCGCGGCAGCAGATCACCTTCTCGATCTCGGACCCACGGGAGGAGCTGGCGGCGGAAACATCGTCGCTGAAGGCAAAGCGCTCGACGTGCTCTCTGGAGACGGCCCGACGGCGATCGCGCTTCGTGAGCGCGATCTCGAATTGCGCGAGAAAAAGGCGCCCGGCGATGCGTGGATGAGCCTCACGGGCGCAAAGAGCCACAACTTGAAATCGGTGAACCTGCGTATTCCCGTGGGACGCATGACGACCGTCGTCGGAGTGAGCGGGTCGGGAAAGAGCACCCTCGTCCGAAAAGTGTTTCTGCCCGCGCTCCGCAAGTCTCTGAAGCTCAGTGTCGACGAGATCGGCGAATACAAGTCGTTCGCGGGCCAAGGCTTCGTGAAGCGCGCTCTCGCCGTCGATCAATCGCCGATCGGTCGCACTCCGCGCTCCGTCCCTGCGACTTTTCTCGGGATCTGGGACAACATTCGCAAGCTCTTCGCATCGCTGCCAGAAGCGAAGGCTCGAGGGTTCGCTCCTGGCCGCTTCTCGTTCAATACGGGGCCCGGGCGCTGCATCGCGTGCGAGGGGCAGGGGGCGATCGTTTCGGAGATGGCGTTCCTTCCGGACGTCGCGACGAGCTGCGAGACGTGCAACGGCCTCCGCTTCGAGCCCGCAACGTTGGATGTAAAGTACAAGGGTAAGTCGATCGGCGAAGTGCTCAAGCTGACGGCTTCCGAAGCGGCGGAATTCTTTTCGGCGATTCCACCCATCGCGCGTCCCTTGAAGACGCTCGACGATCTCGGCGTTGGTTATGTGGCGCTCGGTCAGGGGTCGAACACGCTCTCGGGCGGCGAAGCGCAGCGACTCAAGCTTGCGGCCGAGCTGACGGCGGGATCGATGCACGAGCCCACCGTCTACGTGCTCGACGAGCCGACGACGGGCCTCCACATTTCGGATGTTCGTAAGCTCATTCGCGTGCTCGGGCGTCTCACCGAGCGCGGTGACACGCTGGTAATCGTCGAGCATCAGCCAGACGTGATGCGAAGCTCGGATTGGATCGTCGAGCTCGGCCCGGAAGCTGGAAGAAATGGCGGAGCGATCGTCTTCGAAGGAACGCCCGATGCGCTCCTCAAAGCCGACACGGCGACGGCCCGCGCACTTTCGCCGCGCAAAGAGCGACGTAAGGCTCCGCGTGCCAAATCCAGCGAGCCGCTCGCCAACTAAAACAGTCGGGTGAGCCGCTCGCGTCTGAGGATTCTCGAGACAAGCCGCCAAAGAGCGGCGGCTTCAGGCGCTCAGTTTTTCTCGATATCCGTCGCGAGATTCCGCGCCGCGGAAGTTCGCCCAGTCGATGCGCAGCTTTCGCATTTTGCCGCGAAGCGTGTGGGGGTTGATGCCGAGAAGATCGGCTGCACCGAGCTTGCCCTCGATTCGACCGTTCGCGCGGCGCAATGCGCGTTCGATGTGACCGCGCATCGCGTCGTCCAATGAAAGGAAGTTCTCTTCCTCCAACGCCCCACGCAACGCGTCTGCGACTTGGGGTCGCACGACGCTGCCGAGCGCCGTACTGAGGTCGAGCTTCCTCCCTCCGCCCAGAATCGCCGCGCGCTCGATCACGGCCGCGAGCTCGCGCACGTTTCCTGGCCACGAGTATGCAGAGAGCGCCACGATTTCTTCCTCGTGGATGCCGAGCGGAACGCCCGTCAAGCGGATTCCCGCGCGTGCCGCGAAATGGGTCGCGAGCTCGCCGAGGTCGCCCATGCGCTCGCGCAGAGCGGGGATCTTCACGGAAAATACTCCGATACGATACCAGAGGTCGCTACGGAACTCGCCGCGCTCGGACATCGCGCGAAGATCGCGGTGCGTTGCCGTGACGACGCGAACGTCGACGTGGATGGGCTTTCCGCCGCCCACGCGCTCGAGGGTCCCGTCTTGGAGGACGCGAAGCAACCGGGCCTGCGCCGCGAGGGGAAGCTCGCCGACTTCGTCGAGGAACAAGGTGCCGCCGTTGGCGCGTTCGAACCAGCCGAGGCGCGATTGATGCGCGCCCGTGAAGCTTCCCTTTTCATGACCGAAGAGCTCCGAGTCGATGAGCTCGCTCGGAAGCGCGCTGCAGTTCACGCGAATCATCGGCCCTTGGGCCCGTCGCGAACGCTCGTGAAGGAGGCGCGCAATGACCTCTTTGCCCGAGCCCGTCTCCCCTTCGAGAAGAACGGGGGTGTCGGTCGGGGCGACCTTCTCGATCGTATCGATCACCGCCCGCAGACCAGAACCCGCGCCGACGACCCCGAGTACGCGCGCTTCTTCGAAGCCATCCATGTTCATGAGAGTTCCTTCATCTTCCTCTGACCGTTTCGGGGAAGCGTCGCCCAGGCGATTTGCTGGCCCGTCCGTTATATTAGATAGCAGGTGCCGTCTTCCTTACAAGGGGGTCGCATCCGTCATCACGGATTTGTGTTCTCCTGAAAATGGCACACAAAGTGTATTTGCGTCGGTTATGTCTACGATAACGGATGGTCGTCTGTTACACAAGATGGCGCTCGCGAGCGCCTCTTTCTTCGCCCTTTCACTAGCTTCCACTTCAGCTTTCGCCATTGAATGCATCAAGCTACCGAAGCCGATCTACGGCAGCGGCGGCAGCGCGACGAAGCCCATTCTCGCCAAGTTCGCGACGGCTCTTTCGGCCGCGACAGACCCCATCACGGTCATCTACCAGTCGCCGGGTGCTTGCAACGGCATCAATGCCGTAATCGGCAACACGGCCCTCGTCGGACCGGCCACCTACTGGGACGCGGTCGGCAAGGAACAGCAGTGCGAGCTTCCCAAAGAAGGGCACGTCGCCGAGTTCGCGAACATGGGAAATTCGGCGACGGCATGCGAAGGCATCGACGCCCTCCAGGCCGACATTGGAGACTTTCTCGGCCCTGCAAACAACTTCAATCTGATCGTTCCGACGGGCTCGAGTCAGACCTCGATCAGCGCGGAGGCTGCGTACTTCGTCTTCGGATTCGGAACGCAAGGGAACGTGCAACCTTGGGTCGACGAAGCGGAGATCTATCGCCGCGACAACAAGTCTGCGGCGCAGCTCTTCATTGCGCTCGCTTCGGGCCTCGGGAAAAAGAATGCCGGCAAGTTCAAGGGCGTCGATACGCTCACGAACGCGGGAACGATCACGGGCGTCTCGAAGTCGAAGAAGCCCGAAGCTGCCATCGGCCTCGTCTCGGGAGAGCTCGCAGACGCCAACCGCAGCATCATTCGCACCCTCGCGTTTCAGGCGCCCGGCCAGCGCTGCGGCTACCTTCCCGATTCGAGTGACACGTCCTTCGACAAGAAGAACGTGCGCAACGGGCAGTACCACATCTGGGCGCCGCTCCATTTCTTCGCCAAGATCGATGGCACGGGGAAGATCGTCAATCCCGACGTCGCGACGTTCATCGGGCTCTTCACTGGAGCGACGACTCCGCCCTCGGGCTTCAACGTGCTCGAAGCCGAAATCAAATCTGGAACGGTTCCGAAGTGCGCAATGAACGTCTGGCGCTCGACGGATCTAGGTCCACTCGAGAAGAACGTGCCCACCGAACCGTGCGGTTGCTACTTCGAAAAAATCG
>JAHFDV010000550.1 GCA_023248815.1 Myxococcales bacterium | reverse complement strand
ATCGACTCTGCGCCCGGAAGGAACTCTGCGCCGGAAACTACTCGGCGCCTGAGACAATGCGGAGCTCGACCCTCGCCGAGCCGTCTCGCACGATGCCGAGGCGCTCGGCGGCGGTGCGCGAGAGATCGATGATGAGACTGTCTTTGCCCCACGGCCCGCGATCATTGATGCGCACGCGAATCGAGCTGCCCGTGTCGACGCGACGAACCTCGACCCACGTGCCGAAGGGTAACGTGCGATGCGCTGCGGTCATCGCCCGGACGTCGAAGCGCTCGCCGCTCGCGGTTTTCTTTCCGTCGAACTTCTCTCCGTACCAGGTGGCACCGCCGACCGCATAAGGCTTCCCCTCGGCGCTCCTCGCCGTCGACGAAATGGGGTCGTTCGAGCCCCCGTGGTGCACGCTCGTGACCGCAGGCGCGTTGAATGGCCGCGACTCATCCTGATGCGCGGGGGAGCACGCGGTGAGCGCCGCAAAGGCGAGCGCACGAGAGACGGCTTGGGCGAATCGCATGCATCGGTTCTAGTCTATTTTTTCAGGCATGGAAGTCATGCGACGTCAGGCTTCGATGACCCGGGAATCCATGGACAAACTGCGGTAGGTTACGGGGCATGGCGAAGAAGCCCTACCCTCTCACGGCGCTCTCGGCCGTCCGAAAGGATGCGACGACGCGCGCCACCGAGGCGCTCGCCAAGGAACGCGCGCGCGAGGCCGAAGCTGCGCGGCTCCATCATGAGGCCGTGACGGCGCGGAATGCTCACTCCGAGGCCACGAACTCCGAGGTGCACCACGAAGGAGAACGCCTCATGGAGGGCGAGCTCTCGGCGCGCGACCTCGCCGCCCTCGAGACCTTCCGTGTGCGGCGCGCTCTCGAAGACGAAGCGCTCCTTGCAAAGGCGACCGAAAAAGAACGCGACCTGCGCGATGCCGATGCACGCGTCACGACGGCCACGACATCCCTCCTCGCGCGAGCCACCGAAGAGAAGGTCGTCGAGAAGCATCGAGAGAAGTTCGTGGCCAACGAGAAGCGCGCTGCGCTCCAAAAGGAAGAGCTCGAGAGCGAGGACCTGAGAAAATGAGCCTCCGTCGTGCGCGCTGGATTCGGCCACTCGTCCTTGCGTCCTTTTTTTCTGCGCTTTCCGCATGTGAGAGTGGATGCAAAAAGGAGGGCCCTTCGGCGCAGCGCGTCGATCCCGTCTTTCCACAAATGAGCACGCAACTCCTTGCGGATGGCGGAGTCGTGAGTGCGCTCGAGGCGGCTCCGACCGTCGTCTCGGTGCTGACTCACCCCGCTCTCGCAAAAGTTCGCGAGCTCGCGTTCGCCAAAGATTGGAAAAGTGCAGGCGAAGCGATCGAACTCATCGCGCAAAATCCGCCACGCGACCTCGACGCCTGCAGCCTCCTCTATTTGGAAGGGCGCTATTTCGCAAAGGCCGCCGATGCGAGGTCCACGGACACGTTCGATCGCGTGCCTGCGGCGTGCCTTTTTTACCCGGACGCGATGTTGCGGGCGGCACAGGTATTTGCCGAAACGGGGCGCTTCGAACCCGCGCTCGACCATCTGACTCGCGCCAATCTGCCGCCCGCGTATTCGACCGAGATCGCGCAGCTCCGTGCGCAGGCGCTCTTCGGCGCCAATCGCTCGGAAGAGGCCAAGCTCGTCCTTCGCGATCTTGCCAAAGACGGCAAGCTGACGACCCCCGAGTTGCAGTTCGAGCTCGCGAGCACCCTTCTCGAGCCCTGCGCGGATCCGTGCACCGCAGACGCCGAGCGCGCCGACGACGAAGCGAAACGGCTTTTGATCAACGCGCCGAAGTTCGCCGAAAAGCGCAACGTGTCGAGCCTGCGCACGCGCGCGCATGAAAAGCTCGGAACGCCGGTGCCTCCACTGACGGACAACGAACGCATCTCGCTCGTGCAAAATCTGCTCTCTGCCGATGCGCCCAAGGGTCGGCTCGCGGCGGAAGAGCTCGCGCGAGAGCTCTCCAGCAAAAAAGCCTCGCCCGACCTCGTGTGCAAGCTCGCAACCGTGCGCGCCAACGGTGAGCCGAAAAAGAAGAGCTACGACGCTTGGAACGAAGCCATTCGCGCGTGTGACAAGTCGAGCGACCTGCCCGGCGCGCTCTATCACGGCGCCAAAGCAGCGGGCTCTGCCAAAAACGGCGCGCGCGCTCTCGAGCTTTATGAGCGACTCGAAAAAGAGTTCCCGAAGCACCGCCTCGCGGACGATGCGCGCTATCTCCGTGGACTTCGCGTCGTCGATCAAGAGCGTGACGAAGGATTGCGACTACTCGCGTCCGTCGCCGATGACTTTCCCGAAGGTGACATGCGTGCCGACGCGAGCTTTCAAGCGGCGCTCTTGCACATGACGGCGGGAGATTGGAAAGCGGCGACGCCCCTTCTCGAGAAAACGCGCGCGGTCGCAACGACCGACGCCGCCAAGCGACGCGCCGACTACTTCTTGGCGCGCGCCGCGCAAGAAAATGGGGAGCGCGATGGGGCGCGCGACGCCTTCGAAGAGCTCGTGCGCCAAGCCCCGCTCGACTTCTACATGGCGCTCGCTTTTGCGCGACTCAGTGCACTCGACAAGGATCGGGCCGCCAAGCTTCTCCGTGAGGTGATTCGCGACGAAACGGTGACGCCTCTCCACCTCTCGCTCCCCGTCGATTGGCAGCGGTCCATCGAACGCCCGATGCGACTTCTGGCGGTTTCCGACTTCGAGCACGCGCGGACGGAGCTGCGAGAGCTCGTGAAGGACGACGCGAGCTCGGATGCGCTCTTCATCGTGAGCGCCCTCTATATTTCTGCCGGCGCATACGATCTCGGTCACCAGCTCGTTCGCTCGAAAGCGAAGGAACATCTCGCGCATTATCCGGCCAATGGCCGCTATCGCTTCATTTACGGCCTTTCCTATCCCGAGGCATTCGGAGACATCGTCGCGAGGGAGAGCGAGCACGCGGGGATTCCGAAGGCGATCACGTGGGGAATCATGCGCGAAGAGTCGACCTTCGTCGTCGATGCGAAGAGCCCAGCCGACGCATTCGGCTTGATGCAGATGATCGTTCCCACGGCGTGCGGTGTTGCCGTAGGAACGCCCTATCCGTGCCCGCCCGGTACGAAGCAAAATCCGGAGGCCATGGAGACGACGCTGCGGCGAGCCGATGTGTCGATCACACTCGGCGCCAAACTTCTCGGTGGGCTACGGCAACGGTTCTCGAAGAATCCTGCGCTCGCGATTCCTTCGTACAATGCGGGCGCGGGCGCCGTCGAACGCTGGCTGAAAGAACGCGGCCATCTCCCGTTCGACCTATTCGTCGAGACGATCCCTTACGACGAGACGCGCAACTACACGAAGCACGTGCTCGCGAGCGAGCTCGCTTTCGGTGAGCTCTATGACCCCGCACGTCCGAACGAAGTTCTCAACCTGCCCCTTGCGACCGAGCCGTGACGTCCCTTCTCGTCGTCCAGACAGACGGAGAAGTGCGCACCTTCGCAAAAAGCGAGGCGGCGAGCGTTCGTTGCCTCACGTTCGATACGCTTCGCGAAGAGCTCGCAACGGCGCTTCTAAAAGAGCCCAAGAATGCTTCCGCCGCGATGATTCGTCGCCTCGTCGCGCGTGAGCTCGCGGCAGTTGCGACGAACACCGAGGCTGCGGCGACGCCTGGCGCGGCTCTACCCAAATTGTCGGAGCGCGTGTTCGTTCGCGCCGTCGCACGTATTCAGCGACTAGTCGAGCTCGACACGACCGCCGCGATCGTCGAGAAGGTCGCGCAGCGAACGAAGAACGCCGAGCTCGCACGCGATGCGATTCGATTTCGCGCTGTCG
>JAHFDV010000169.1 GCA_023248815.1 Myxococcales bacterium | reverse complement strand
ATGGATTGGATGGACTTGAACAGCGGCCTCTTCACGGCGCTCTTCAATCAGCAAATCGCGATGAGCGTCGTGCTCACGCTCATCATCGTCGTCGCAGCTTTCACCGTCATCGCGACGCTCATCATGATCGTCCTCGAGAAGCAAAAAGAGATCGCGCTTCTCAAAGCCATCGGCGCGACAGACCGCGCCATTTTGCTCGTCTTCCTGCTTCAAGGCGGGCTCATTGGGGCGACGGGCACCGCGCTTGGTTTGCTCCTCGGATTCGCGGGTTGCAAGATGCTCGCGGCGTATCCGTTCCCCCTAGATTCCAAGGTCTATTTCATCTCGAAGCTCCCCGTGAATCTCCATTTTCACGAGTTCGCCATCACGGGTGGCATCGCCCTTTTGATCTGCCTCGTGGCGACGATCTTCCCCTCGGTCTACGCCGCGCGCCTACGACCCTCCGAAGGACTTCGCGCGAAGTAAGAGCACGTCCGTAAACTCGATCCAAGAGCGGGTGCGGAAACCGGACTCGCCAAAGAACAAAGGGGAGCACGGCCGACACCTATTGCTATTGCGCTCGGAAATTTTCCCCGCTCGCATAGCAGGCGGGCAAATTTTCGAGGGCGCGGCGGTTTCCAGACGTGCTCTAAGTGCCTTGCTCGCTCAGGGCTCGCCCTGTAACCTCTTTCGATCTAGATATCCGGCCCAACGCTCGGCTCTAGCACCTTGGTTTCATGAGATTTTTCGTCGAAGTCACCATGATCGGAAAAACCAACTCGCAGGTTTACTGCGTGTCGGCCGGCTCGTGGCAGCCTGCCCTCGAAGCGACTCGCCTTTTGCGCGGTGAGCCGAAGTCCCTCGAAGGATTCTCGATCGAGCTCGTCGACGAAGGATGCCGCGCGATCGATCCGGGCGCCAAGTGGCGCTACGTCGTGCGCAAAGCGCCAGAAGATGCGCCGCTCACGGAAGTGACGAAACCCGCGGAAAAAGCCGCTGAAAAGCCGGCCGAGAAATTGGTCGAGCCGACGAAGGCGGGAACGAAAACTTCGGAGGCATCGAAGCCCGATCCGAAGTCGCGCGAGAACAAAGTGCACGAGCTGAAGCCGCAGGATGCAAAGACGGCAACGCCCGCGCCTGCTGCATCGGCATCCGCTTCCACGCCCCCTGCGGACGACAAGAAGTCCGCGAACGCTCAGCGCCCATCGCAACTCCCGCGCGCCGAGTCGAGCGAGCGCCTGAAGAGTGCTGCGCCTCCGAAGGTTCGTTCGATCGTCTACGGAGAGAACGGGGCCGTAGCCGCCGTACGCACGGACGTTCCCGAAGAGCCGAGGACGGTTCCCAATCTTCCGAGCCCGCCGAGCACTCCCGAAGTCGGAAGCTCCGTGGCGGTGAAGACTTTGTTCGAGCGCGAACAGCTCCCGAATGCGGCCTCGCCCATTCACTACCATGAAGGTGTCTATGCGGTGCCCGAGGGGACCGAAGACGCCATCGCCGAGACGTTGCTGCGCGAGAAGCTCACGGCGTTCCGCGCGAAGCTCGTAGGAGCGAAGCCTGTAAACTACATCAATATTGCGATTTTCGATCGCGAGTTCGAAGGCAAGCCGCGCGTCCTCCCGATTGCAACCATCAGCTATCGCGACTGGAAGGGAATCGAGCCGGAGATCTCCTTTCCACGTCGCGCCAAAGCACGCGCCTCGGCGCCCACGCGCTTGTCGGCGGGTCTCGGTGACGCCGCGCGAATCGCGACGGGCTCCAACAAGACGGTCGAGCCCGTGCGCGCAGTCCCGGGTGCGCCATCCGGATTTCCACCTGTCAGCTCGCCGCCACCTGCGGCCGACAAACCTGCACCGTTGCCGGCTTCGATCGCCGCCATTGCCGATGCGTTCGCGAAAGCGTCGCAGCCACCGCGGGCCGAGCCAACGAGCGAGGTCGCGATTCCCCTTTCTGCTCGCATCGCTCCCCTTGCGCCGCCCGTCCCGCACATTGGTCCCGAAGCCTTCGCCGACGTGACCGAGCGCGAGATTTCGAAGTTCGATCTCCCTTCCGAGCCCGAGTCTCCGACTCCGCTCATGCGCGTGTTCAATGAAGCGGGACCGACCATTCCCTCTTCGCCGCCGTTCGCGGGCGCCACGGTCCCTTCGACACCGCCGGCCAACAAGAGCGACGGCTATCTGCCACAGTTGCCTCCTCCGGACGGCGCGCGTCCTTCGGCTGCGCCTCCCTTCCCGGTCCCCGAGCCATTTCCGAGTGCGCCCAGCGCAACGTTCAGCGCAGCGAGTGCCGTCGGTGCGGCGCAATCGCCCAGCGCTTCGAAGCTCGCGGTGGCAAGCGCCGTCGCACCGCGCCCACCGCCTTCGACGGGAAACATGGCCGCTTCGGCGTCGGCGAAGAACGGCTCGAACGGATCCGCACCGCCGGCTCCGCTTGCCGCGAACGCGGGAGCTCCATTGAGCTCTCCTGCAACCGTGCAGGGACTCGCGCCGAGCGCGCCGATCCCCGCAACGACGGGCCCCATCGCTGCGCCCGTAGCTACTGCACCCGTAGCCGCAGCCACCGCAACACTCACGAACGACGTCCAGGTCATCCCTCCCCCAGAGAAGACCGCGCCGCTTCTCCCCACGATCGCCGAGTCGGGCGTACTGCTCGACTTCACGCCGCCGCCAGGCGTTCAGGTCTTTTCGCCGCCGGGCTCGACGAACCTTCAAGCTTCCCGCCCTGCCTCGGAAAACATGGCCGTCGCTCCGCCATCTTCGCGAGGATCGCGTCGCAAGCTCACTCCGCATGATCCGTTTCCGACGGCGGGCAACGGCGGCACAGCGGGTCGGACCGGTGCTGAAGAGCTTCTGCCTTCGCTCTTCGAACAAGTGCACGATCTGCACTTTCTCGACGACACGTTCGACGGCGCCTACTTCATCTTGAAAGTCGCCAACGACCAGATCCCTTGTCGCGCGGCGATGATCCACTTCTTCGACGTCACGAAGCGCGAGTACGTCCTCGTCTCGGCCATCGGCAATGGAACGCGCTCGCTTCTCGCAAAGCGCCACCCCGAGAGCGACGTGCTTCTTTCGGGCGCTGCGAAAGCAAAGTCGCCGAGCACAATCAACGACGCCGAAAATCAAGATGGCGCGTTCATCGAGCGCTTCGAGAAGATTGGGGGAGCCAAGCGCATTCTCGTCGTTCCGATCGCTCATTACGGGCGCACGCTCGGAATGGTCGAGCTCATCAATCCGATCGACGGCCTTCCATTCGAAGAGGTCGAAGCGCACGCCATCAGCTATCTCGCCGGTCAGCTCGGTGAGTTCATCGGGCAACGAGGGCTCGCGCTCGAGCCCGTTCGCATCGCCGCTGCCGCCGATCGCCACGGCATCGTCTAGGACCGCCGCCCCGCGTGAATCGCGCCTCCCATCGCCGTGCATGGCTTCGGATCGCAGGCCTCTTCTCGGTGGTCCTCGCGATCGCCGTGCTCGCGTACTTCACGTTCCGCACGACGTTTCAAATCGAAGGCCTGAGGCGGCAATCCGTTCTCGAAGCCACGCTCGCTCTCGCGAGTGAAAAAGCCGACCGCCTCGATCTGCGCATCGTCGAAGAAGACAACGTCGCGATGAGCCTCGTGGATCCGGTTCGATCAGAAGAGCTTCCGCAGGATTGGCTGCCGACGTCCGCGCGAGAAACTCCGACGATTCGTGCGCTTCTCGTTCTCAACGAGGCCCACGAAGTGATGGCCTTTGCGTCGCGCGCGGGTGGCTCGTTCGAAGAAGAAGAAGAGTTTCGACACACGCTGCAGCGCCGCATGCTCGTCGACATGAAGCTCGAAGATCAACCGGTCGACGAGCTGAGGCATCTGCATCGGGAGTATCTCGGCAAGAGCTATCTCCTCAGTCATTGGAAACGCTCCGCGCTCGGCCACACCTATGTCGTCGTCGCGTGGCACGATCTCGGGCGCATCGTGCGAACCCTCTTTCCCCTTCTTTACTCGGAGGGAAGCACGGGGCGCGCGAGCAAGGTCAACGTCCTCGACGAAGAAGGGCGCATCATCTTCGGGCCTCCCCTCCGTAGCGGCGAATTCTCGGTGAGCGTTCGCTTCCCCACGACGATCTACGATTGGCGCCTTCAAGTCACTCCCACGGCGGCGGAGGAGCTCGCGGGTCGCGTACGCACGAGGCGCCTTCTCGAGCTCGTCGTCTTCGTCTTTTCATTTCTCGTCATCGTCGTCGCCGTGGTCGTCACGCTCCTCGCGGCGCGCAGAGAGCGCAAGATCTCGCGACTCAAGAGTGAGTTCGCCGCGAACGTGAGCCATGAGTTGCGCACGCCGCTCGCGCTCATTCGAATGTTTGCCGAATTGCTCGAGAGCAACCGCGTCGCTAGCGACGAGAAGCGGAAAGAGTACTCGTCGATCATTCTCCACGAGAGCGAGCGCCTCACGGCTCTCATCGAGAACGTGCTCGATTTTGCCAGGCTCGAACGCGACAAGAAAGCCTACGAAATGGCCCCGGGAGACATCACCGAGCCTCTTCGGCGCGCAGCGAGCGCCTTCCGTTATCCCCTCGAGCAACGGGGTCTCGCGCTCGTGCTCGACCTGCCGGAAACGCTCCCTCATCCCGCATTCGACGAGCGGGCCATCCAGCTCGCCACGACCAACCTGATCGACAACGCGATCAAGTACGCAAAAGACGGGACGAAGATCGTCGTCGCTGCAGCGGCGCTAGGGAGCGACGGAGCTCGCATCAGCGTGACGGACGACGGTCCTGGAGTTCCGCCCGCCAATCGCCTGCGCATCTTCGAGCGCTTCGAGCGTGCGATCGGTTCGGAGGAAGGCGAAAAGACACGAGGGAGTGGGATCGGCCTCGCGATCGTTCAGCATATCGCCGAGAGCCACGGCGGACGCGCGTGGGTCGAGGACGGTGAGAACGGTCGAGGCGCACGTTTCGTAGTCGAAATTCGCACGCCGTCTTGAAAAGTAGCCTCGCGAGGCACACCATCTTGCTCGAGGAGACGACAGCCGAATGAACGACACGAAGAAGACGGCGTCACCAGAAGGATTTTTTTCGGCTGCTTCCAGCGCGAACGCCGCGAAAGGTGCGTCGCCTGGCAAGCCCTCTGACTCCCCTGAATTCTTCCGCTTGCCTCCCCCCGAAGGACGCTCGCGAGAGAGCACGATCACGGTGGACGCTCTCGGGCGGTTCTCTCACGAAGGCACGCCTTTCGATCACGCGCGACTCGCACGCGCGTTCCATTCGTGGATTGGCCGCCATCCCGACGACGGACGCTACATTCTCAACAACGGCTACGACTGGACCTATTTCAAGGTCGAAGATGTCCCGCTCTTCGTCACGGGCGTTTCCGAGCGCGGGCTCTCCCTCGAGGGTGACCGCGAGGTCCCGTGGTCGAAGGTCGTACGTTTCGAAGAGAAGGACGATCGCCTCTACGCGGAGCTCGAGATCGAGGGCTTCGGTCGTGCGCCCGCGCGCTTCCTCCAACACGCGAAGCTCGCCCTCGGGCCGTTTCTCGAAGAGAAAGATGGACACTTCGTAGTTCGCGCGGGCGATCGTACCCTGCCGATCGAGGCCGCATTTTCATCGTGAATCCCAGGCTTTTGTCCTGTAGAATCACGCACCTCCATGCGCCTTTTAATTGCCGACAAGCTCCATCCTCGCGCCGTCGAAGAGTTGCGAACTCTTCCTCTCGAAGTCGTTTACGAGCCGGAGCTCACGAAGGAGTCCCTCGAGGCGCAGATTACCAACGTCGGTGTCCTCGTCGTTCGTTCGACGGAAGTGACGTCTCACGCAATCGAACGTGCACGTTCGCTTCACCTCATCGTACGCGCCGGGGCCGAGACGACGACGATCGACGTTCGCGCGGCCAGCAAGCGCGGCATCTTCGTTGCCAACTGTCCCGGTAAAAACTCTTCGGCCGTCGCCGAGCTCGTCTTCGGCCTTCTCATCTCGATCGACCGTCGCATTCCCGACGCGCTGCAATCGCTTCGCTCGCACCGCTGGGAACGTGGTGAATACGCGAAGTCGGAAGGCCTCGTCGGCAAGACCATCGGCATCGCGGGTCTCGGCGCAATCGGTCGCGACGTCGCGCAAAAAGCGCGAGCCTTCGGACTCAACGTCATCGGCTGGAGTCGCTCGCTCTCTCCTGCGAAGGCAGCGGAGCTCGGCATCGGTCATGTGGGTTCCCTCGCGGAGCTCGCCGCGAAGTCGAACATTCTCTCGGTGCATCTCCCGCTCAACGAGCGCACGAAGCACATCATCGACGACCGCATTCTCAGCGCCATGCCCGCTCGTTCGATCTTCATCAACGCCGCTCGCGCGGGTCTCGTCGACGAGGCCGCGCTTCGCAAGGCCGTGGCCGAGCGTGGCCTGCGCGTCGGTCTCGACGTCTTTTGGGACGAGCCCAAGGGCCGCACCGAATACAAGAGCGACCTCTTCGGCCCTGCGACGTCTGCGGGCGGCTTCATTTACGCGACGCCTCACATCGCCGCATCGACGGACCGCGCGCAGCTCGCGATCTCGACCGAAACCGTACGTGTCATCCGCTCCTTCCTTCTCGAAGGAACCGTCCCCAACGTCGTCAACGTAACGACGTCCGTCGCGAAGTTTCAAATCGTCATCCGCATGCTCGACAAGGTGGGAACGTTCGCGAACGTGCTCTCGGTGTTGAAGCGCCACGGCATCAACATCGAAGAGGTCGCCAACACCATCTTCGAAGGTGGCGGAGCATCCTGCGCCAAGCTTCGCGTCCTCACGCGCCCTTCGGAAGTTTGCCTCCAAGAGATCCGCGCGTTCGAAGAAGTCTTGCAGGTCGACGTAGTCACCCTCCCCAACCTAGCTTGAACGCGCGTCGATAATGCGCCGATGCCTGCGCGGTGGCGTTGTCGGCCTCGCTCGACGTACGCGAGTACGTGTCGCTCGGCCTCCTAGCCACCGCTTGGCCTCGACGCATTATCGAGGCGCGTTTGACGTTTGCGGACCGCGAGATTCGAGCTTCATTTTACGGGACTGCTTGGAACCTTCTCAATGAAGCGCTTTGCTCGAATTTGCGTCGTGGGAGTCATGCTCATCGGAGCGGCTTGTTCGAAGTCGAAGCGCGAGCTCAAGAAGGCTGATGCGGCGGCTCCGGTCGTGTTGCCCAGTGATGCAGGGGTGGTGCCGGAGTCGAGCGTCAGTGTGGCGCCTTCGTTTGCGGATGCTGGTGGGCCGAGCGACGAGGACATGCCGCCTAGCAATCCTCCCGAGCTCACAGTTCGCCTGCAGCATCTCTTCGAAGCGATCTCGCAGAACAAGGCCGAGCTTGCGGCGGACATCTTGTTTCCGCGCGACGCGTTCATGCAGGTGAAAGACGTTTCGGATCCTGCGCGACTCTGGGAGTCGAAGATTCTTCTGAACTTCGCTCACGATCTTTCGCAGGCTCACAAGAAAGTCCACGGGACGGACCGCATCGAGATCGTCAGCTTCGAGCTTGGGCATCAAGTGACGCAAGTCGTGCCGAAGAAGCGCGACTTCAAAAAGCCCCTGTGGCGCGTGAAGAAATCGCGCGTGACTTATTTACTCAACGGAAAGCGCGAAGAGCTGCTCATCGCCGAAATGACCTCGTGGCGAGGTGCGTGGTACGTGAGCAACCTGCGCTGACGGCGAATCATTCGGCCTCGACGGGCGAAGGTCGAACGATCCGCCTCCTTGCGGCGAGGTGTGCTCGTCACCGACCCTGTTGGTTTGGCGGCTGACGCCGCGGGTACGTGAGCAACCTGCGCTGACGGCGAATCATTCGGGCTCGACGAGGCGAAAGCAACGTGAGAAAGCCACGCTAGCGGTTGAGCACGGAGTCGAGCGCGAGCTTCAGCGCTTCTTCTTCGTCTTCTTGTCGTCTTGCGCGACTTCGTGGAGCAGCTGATCGATGCGCAAGGCTTCGTCCATGCGCTCATCGAAGTAGAAGCGAAGCTCGGGCGTGAACTTCATCTGGAGCGCTTGGCCGACTTCGCGGCGCAGGAAGCCCGAAGCCGCAACGAGCGCCTTTTCGACGGCCTTTTGCGTCTCTTTCGTGTCGTCGTTGAAGACACGGAAGTACACCTTCGCATTGCGAAGGTCGTCCGTGAGCTTCACGTCCGTCACCGTCACCGCACGAAGTCGAGCGTCTCCGACCTCGTGCTGCAAGAGACGCATGAGCTCCGCACGAACCTCGTTGGAAACGCGTGTCGCTCGCTTAACGTCTGGCACAGCCACCCTTTTCGACGCCGAATTCGGTCGCCACTGAAGGTGAGCGACTCGAATCCGACTCTTGGCCTATTCGTCTGGCCATACGTTGCAGTGTTCGTTTCGCTTTCACTTCGTGAATGCGGTGTCTGGCATCAGCCATGCTCACGCCAGCTTGTCCACGAACGACAGAGCTCAAAGCTTCTGGCGGATCTCTTCGATCTCGAAGGACTCGATGACGTCGCCCTCTTTGATGTCGGTGTAACCCTCGAAGCTGATGCCGCACTCGAAGCCTTCTTGGACGTCTTTGACGTCGTCCTTGAAGCGCCTGAGGCCGGCAACTTTGCCTTCCCAGGTGACGACGTCCTCGCGGAAGAGACGCACCTTCCCGTTGCGCTTCACCTGACCCGAGAGCACGTAGCTGCCGGCGACGGTGATGCCGCGGATCTTGAACACCTGACGAATCTCGATCTTGCCGAGTGTCTTCTCGACGAGCGTCGGAGGAAGGAGACCTTCCATCGCCGATTTGATGTCGTCGATCGCTTGGTAGATGATGCTGTAGAGGCGGATTTCGACCTTGTTCTCGTCGGCGAGCTGACGAGCTTTGCCGGCGGGTCGAACGTTGAAGCCGAGAACGACGGCCTTCGAAGCAATCGCGAGGCTGACGTCGCCCTCGGTGATTCCACCGACGGCTGCGTGGAGGATCGAAAGACGAACCTTCTCGGTCGAGAGCTTCGCGAGTGCGTCTGCAACCGCTTCGACGGAGCCTTGGACGTCGCCCTTGATGACGACGCGGAGCTCTTGCTGACCCGATTCGGCGATGCGCTTGCTGATCTCTTCGAGCGAGACCTTGGCGGTTGCCGGAATGAGGCTTCGCGCGAGCTTGCCACGACGGCTCTCGGCGATCTCTTGGGCCTTCTTCGAGTCTTTGACGGCGTGCATCGGATCGCCTGCGCCTGGAACTTCGGCGAGGCCGAGGATCTCGACGGGGGTTGCAGGACCAGCTTCCTGGATCTGCTTGCCGTGCTCGTTCGTCATCGCGCGAACCTTGCCGAAGCCTGCGCCCGCGAGGACGTAGTCGCCGACACGGAGCGTTCCGTCTTGCACGAGAACGCGCGCAACGGGACCACGACCGCGGTCGAGAAGAGCTTCGATGACCGTGCCGCTGGCGGGCTTCGCCGGGTTGGCCTTGAGATCGAGCACTTCTGCTTGAAGCGAAACCATCTCGACGAGCGTGTCGAGGTTTTCGCCAGTGAGCGCGGAGACGTTCACGTAGATCGTGTCGCCGCCCCACTCTTCGGGCTGTAGACCGAGCTCGACGAGCTCGCGCTTCACGCGATCCGGCTCGGCGCCCGGCTTGTCGATCTTGTTGACCGCAACGATGACGGGAACCGCAGCGGCCTTCGCATGTGCGATGGCTTCCTTGGTCTGCGGCATCACACCGTCGTCGGCGGCGACGACGAGAATGATGATGTCCGTCACGCTTGCGCCGCGAGCGCGCATCTGCGTGAAGGCTTCATGGCCGGGCGTGTCGAGAAAGACGACCGTGCCGCGCTGCGTCTGCACCTTGTAGGCGCCGATGTGCTGCGTGATACCGCCCGCTTCGCCCGCCGCCACGTTGGCTTTGCGAATCTTGTCGAGAAGGCTCGTTTTACCGTGGTCGACGTGACCCATGACGGTGACGACCGGAGCGCGACGCTCGAGGCCTTCCGCGGTCGAGGTGTCTTCTGCGAGGGCTGCGTCTTCGCCTCGTGCGAGCGCGATGCTCTGCTCTTCGCTCTGCGCGACGTCTTCAACGTCCCAACCGAATTCCGAGGCGAGGATCTTCGCCGTGTCGGCATCGAGCGAGGAGTTGATGTGAATGCCCGTCATTCCCATCGAGATGAGCTTCATGAGGAGCTCGGTCGCTTTCATCGACATCTTCTGAGCCATCACGCTGAGCGTGACGTTCTCTTCGATGCGAATGACCTTCTTGTGCGCGCCCATCTCGAGCGTCGACACGGCCGACTTCGGGCGAGGGCCTTGCGGCGCACCGAAGCGACGTGGGCCACCACTCATTCCGAAGCCGCGTCCCATCGGACCGCGCATTCCGCCGGGGCCGCCCGGTCGAATGTTGCCACGCGGCGGACCGCCTGCACCGGTGGTGCCGGTTCGCGGATCGTACTGAACGCGACGCGGAATCGCGCCGCCAGAGAGCGGACGCGTAGCGACGGGTGGCGGCATCGGCACGCCTGGACGGCCTTGCCAGTACTCGACACCCGTGCGCACTTGGCGCGGCGCATCGGGAGATGCATCCGGCGGAAGGCTCGGAGATGCGACAGCCGCCGCAGCAACCTGCGGAGGAGCCGATTCGACGACGGGCGCTGCCTCGACGGGCGGCGCGGCTTCTTGCGGCGCTTCGACTTCAGGAAGCGACGGAGCGCTCGGAGCAG
>JAHFDV010000549.1 GCA_023248815.1 Myxococcales bacterium | reverse complement strand
CTTTCATCTACCGGCACACCTCTCGCTCTCGGCCTTTCAAAGCTTTCATCGTGCGCTCAAGCCGAAGGGCCGAGCGCTCGTGCAGTTCGCCGTGCTGAACGAGATGACGCCGACCTATCTCTTCAAGCAGCTCACCTATATGAGCGCGTACAAGCTTCTGAAGCCGATTCGCACGGCGCTGGGGAAGCAGTCCTTCTATGTCACGGTCGCGCGCCATTCCGACCAAGAGATCCGCGATATCGCGGAGCGCACGGGCTTTCGAGTGCTGAACGCCGACGACGGCTACTATCTCTTCGAAAAGGTCTGACACCGGTCCCACGTGGATCACGCCTCTTCCCACCCGGTGCCGAAGCGATGGTGGGGACGGTCCGCAACGACAGCAGCCTCCTTGACCTCGTCGACCCGAGCTTCGGATCCAGCACCCTGCAAACCGCCAGCTGGAATACTTGCCCCGCGGGCCACTCCTTCGCTGGACGCAATTTCGAATCGAACGGCGTGTGGCTGTGCGCGCGCGGATCTCGCGAACCACACCTATTGCGTCGGCAATGGCGTGAACGGCTCCGCGCGGGTCTACGCCATCACGAACGGCGTCGCGACGAACTTGGGCGGGATGCCCTGGAATACGTGCCCCAAAGGGGCGTTCGTCGGTCGCCGCTTCGAGGACGACGGCTTTTGGGTGTGCGTAGATTGAAGCTTGACGCTTCCCTCGTGCGCGCGCTCTCCTTGTCGTTCCTAGGAGGTCCCTTGAAAAAATCGTTGCTCGTCGTCACTTTGCTTCTTATCACCGCACCGGCTCACGCAGAGATGAGCAAGGGCCAGCTGCTCTACGAGCTCCCGCAGGTCACAGGCTATGCGTGGTCCAAAAACGAGACCTCGAAGGTGTGGGAGCTCGCGGACTCTGCCTTCGCGGACCAACGCGCGAAGTGTGACGACTACCTCACGCAGCTCGACAAGCTCGGTGTCCCTTCGTCCACGAAAGTGAACGTCTCCAGCGACACGCCAGACTTCAAGGCGGGAGACCACACGCTCGCCGAACTGCGCACCGCCTGTGATCGCACGGTGAAATACGGGAAGATCAAGTATTGGGAAAAGTGGGCGATCGAAGCGATGCGCGACAACGCGCGTCTCACTAGCGGTCAGCCCCTCGAGACCGCATTCATGAAAAATTGCATCTCGACCTATGCCGACATGATCAAGGCAGGCATCAACCCGACCGAGAAGGTCATCGAACAGACCGTAAACGACAACGACGGCAAGCCGGTGCTTTGGTCGGGCACCGTCGAAGACTTGAAGAAGAAGTGGTGCGAGGTCGGCTTGAAGAAAGTGCAGGCCGAGGTCGACAAGGCCGATGCCCCTTACAAGAAAGTATTGAAGGGCGACAAGCTGAAGGACGCGCTCACCTATCGATCGTTTTGGCTCGTCGGCGGAAAGGCATCGGGCGATCCTGCGGTGCTCGCCAAGCAAAACGTTTGGTTCACGGACAGCTCACCCAGCGAAGTGTGTCCGAATGGCGCGCAGGTTCACGTGCTGACGCGTCTCCAATACGACAAGGCGCAGGCGATCTCGAAGGTCACGACCTCACGTCATTGCGGCAATCCGCCGGCGAGCGCGTACAAGTAAGCGCGCCGTACCCGAGCTGATTGAATGAAAGGAGCGCCGGTGGCGCGTTCGACCAAGTACGCTTTCGCGTTCGTCTGGGTCACCGTCCTCTTGGATATGATCGGGTTCGGCATGATCATGCCGATTCTGCCGTCGATCTTGCGGCAGCTCACGGGCGCTGACGTCGCGCATGCCTCGATCTATGGCGGCTGGCTCTTCTTCGCCTATGCCGCGATGCAGTTCTTCTGCGCGCCCGTCATCGGCGGTCTCTCGGACGCCTTCGGTCGGCGGCCCGTCCTGCTCCTTGCGGTGCTCGGTCTCGGCATCGACAACGCGCTCACGGCGTTATCTCCCACAATCACGTGGCTCTTTGCAGGCCGCATCATCGCGGGCATCTTCGGTGCGTCTTACACGACAGCGAATGCCTACATCGCGGATGTAACGCCCCCCGACGAGCGCGGGAAGGCGTTCGGCATGCTCGGGGCTGCCTTCGGGGTGGGCTTCGTCGTCGGTCCGGCCATCGGCGGCCTCTTGGGTGATCTCGGTCCACGCGTCCCCTTCTTCGTCGCCGCAGGCCTCTCGATCGCAAACTTCTTGTACGGCTTCGTCTTCCTCCCGGAGACGCTTCCGAAAGAGAAGCGGAGGCCGCTGCAATTCAGCCAACTGCATCCCTTCGGTGCCGTCGTCAGCATCCCGGGCGGCAAACACGTGCGCACGCTGGCGTTCGCGCTCTTCGTCCTCTTCCTCGGTTCGGCGGTGTATCCCGCGGTTTGGTCGTTCTGGGCGAACGCGCGCTTCGACTGGAGTCCGCGCATGATCGGCATCTCGCTCGCAGCGTACGGAGTGAGCAACACGCTTGCGCAAGCGCTGCTCGTCGGGTTCTGCACGAAGCGGTTGGGCGAGCGCAATACTGCCATCGCGGGGCTCTTTCTTACGATCGTGTGCTTCGTGCTCACCGGCCTCGCGTCGCGGAGCTGGATGGTGTTTGCCATCATCGCCGTCGCATCACCTTCCAGTGTCACGATGCCCGCGATGAACGCATGGATGTCGAAGCTCGCGCCCGACGACGCGCAAGGTCGCCTTCAAGGGGCCATCGGAGCCGCCGAGAGCCTCTCGTCGATCTTTGGACCCATCCTCATGTCTCAAGTCTTCGGCGCGTTCGAGCATACGATGCCAGGGGCGCCGTTCTTCATTGCTGCCGTTCTCTCGGTTGCGTCGCTCGGGATCGCGATGCGCGCGGCCCCGCCACCCCCCGTGAGGGCGTGAGCTCGGAGTCTGTGCGAGTAGTTTCGCCTGAGCACTCTCTAACTACGACCCCTAGCGCGATGAATGCGAGCGAGCGCTTCGGGAATGATCGGCTTTTGGGTGAATGCCACACCCGATTCCAGGACTCCGTGCCGGACTCCCGCGCGATCTGGTTCGTCGCCGCCGACAATGCATCGATGGGGCTCAAGAGGACGCCCGAAAACAACGCTCCGATGACGAGCGCGCCGACGAGAACACCGCCGGCGAACAGCACCTTCTCGGTCGTGCCCCTCCAGACGCCGGCATCGACGACTTCTTCCGGTACCAGATAGAAAACCGTCCAGTCGACGGTCGAGAGTCGGCGACCCACTCCGTAATTCCATTTGTTGTTCGCGGGAGCGAGGCCGCGAAAGATCGTGCGTGAAGGCGGCGTGGGGTCGCGAGAGCGATCGAAGAGAAGCCAAACCTAACCTTCAAGCCCCCCCCAACTACGTGCGCCTTTCGACGCGCGACGTTTTTTCTCGTCGACAGCGCCCTCGCTCCCGACGCGGCCCCCTAGCCTGCCCATCCCGTACTGGACTCTCTCTGCGCTTACAACTCCTAGGGAGCCTTGCCCTAAACCGATCGGTCCACTATATCCCGCAGCCCTATGAGCCGACCGAGTGATGCGCGAGCACGCCTCATCGATGCGACCATCGCTCTCATCTGGCCTTCGAGCTATGGAGCGGTGGGCGTCGATGCGATTTGTGAGCGGGCGCGGGTCAGTAAGGGCAGCTTCTACCACTTCTTCGAGGGCAAAGACGACCTCGTGCTCGCGGCACTCGACCATCACTTGACGCTCGCTCGCCCGCGTTACGATGCGATGTTCTCGCCGACGCTTCCGCCACTCGACCGTCTTACGCGTTACCTAACTGGAGTTTTCGAGCGACAGACGTTGTTGAGGGAAACCCATGGGCGGACCATCGGTTGCTTCTACAATTCGT
>JAHFDV010000168.1 GCA_023248815.1 Myxococcales bacterium | reverse complement strand
ACCGAACGCAGCCCTTGAGCGACCCCGGCTTTCCCTGGCACTGCCGCTCGAATGTGACAGCGAACGAACTCTTCGTGATCTGGGGTTGCGGCACGTATTCGTGAATCTGAAAGCGCCCACTCGGAGTGCAGCTCAGAAACGGATAGAAGTTCGTCGTCATCACGATCGGTCCGAACGTGCCGCCGATCGTTTCATACGTAGTTTGCTCGAACACGATACCGGAACGTTGGACCGAAAATGCGATCGAGGCGGAGCGCGTTGGATCGACAGACGAATCAATGCTGATGTTGAGTGCACTGGCGGACGCACCATAGAGGGTGGTCTTGCCCGCATACGTCTCGGTTCCGGGATGCGAGAAGTCGTCCGCGGTGCCCTCGACCCAGATCGATGTAGCGCCCGCCGGGCAATGACTCAAATCTCCAACGGGCAAAGGAGCGATGACATCGATTGGCGCGGACGTGGCGACTACGACCTCCGGTGCTGAAGCGAGTGCCATGGTGACGGAAACTGGACCGACGCAAGTCGCAGCGAGCGTCGATCGACAAGGCGTAAAGGTGGCGAGAGTCGTAGGTAGGAGCGTAAGCACTGCGTTGTTGCGTGAGAGCGAACCACCGAGGCTCGTGAGTCCGAAGATGACCCCTTCTGTCGAGACGCCACCATCGGAGAGCGTGCCGAGTCCGTAGATTGGAAGGCGCGTATAGCCGTCTGCCTTCACACGCTGCGCGTCCACGTAGACCGCATACTGTCCGCGAGGAACTGAGATGCATGAGTGCGTGACGCCATCGAAGTAGGTGCCTTCCCCGCAGAACATCGCGTCCACCTCACTCGAGGAGTCGAGGAGCGTCGCAGCATCGCCCGCGTCCAGAGCCGTCTGCGAACTCGCGTCCACCTGATCCGACGGAAAGCAAAATGAACCACGCTCGAAGGTCCCGGTGCCGCAACGGACGGAAGGGCTCGCCTCGTCGCTGCACGCGATGAAAAGCCATGACAGGCCCGCGATAGAGGTCGAGACGGAGACGCTTGCGCGCACGCGGTTCGCAGAGATTCGGTTCATTGGTACACGTAACGAAAGCATCCGCGCGTCGTCGCGGTGGGCGTCTTGACGCACTGCTGCTCGAAGGTTGCGGCCATCTCCTTCACGCCTCCGCCTGTCAAATACGTGAGCTCGTGAACTTGAAACCGTCCCGTAGATCCGTTGGAACATGAGACGGAGCCGCGATGCGCCTCGAACTCGGGCGACTTCGTCGCATAGTAGGTCGTCTCGTCATAGACCGTGCGCTGCAATGCAGCCAGTGACGTACCGGTCCCCATCGTGACGTACCAGATCGCGTTCGGCGCGACCTGTGCGCGGAATTCGATACCAGCGGCGAGCCCACTCGACGGCGCCAAATCCTTCTGAAGCAGGGAGGCGTATGTGGTCAGGGTTTCGGTGCCAGAAAACGGTTGGCCAGGATCCGACTCGATCCAAAATCGCGGGGCACCGGGAGGACAATTCGCGAGACTTGCGACGGGAGCCGGCGCGAAGAGGGCGACGACGGACGAGGTCGCGACGACCTTTGCGGGCTCGCTCGCGCGTGCCATCGTGATGACGACGTTTCCAAGACAAGACGGACTCAGCACTCCGTTGCAGGCGACCAGGATAGAATCGGTCTGACCGAGCTTCGTGAGCTTCGACGTCGAAGGAAACACGGTGCCCCTGCCCGGAGGGAAAAGTCCGAAGACAACCTCCTCTTCTGATGGCGTGCCGTCTGCGAGCACTCCGACTCCGAAGATTGGGATCGTTGCGTAGCCGTTGGCTTTCAGACCGATCGATGCCGCTCGCACCGCGTAGTACGAGGAGGATTCTGCGTCGACGCGAAGGCAAACCTTGGAGACAGGATCTTCGAGCGTGCCCGGGCCGCAGGGAAGCGCGGAGTCGATCACAGCAGGAGACGTGTCGCCGATGCTCGAGTCGGCAGGCAAGAGGGCGGCGTCGACAGATGCGTCCTCATCGCCCTCGCTGACGCACTGCCCCGCGTCGACAAATGTTCCCGGGCCACACTGGAGTTCCCCGTTCACCTCATCTCCATCGCAGCCAGACGCGACGATTCCGCTCGAGAAGACGATGGAAATGAAGCCGATTGGAAGTGAGGCTCGGTATCTCGAGACAGCTATCGTCATAGCCCCCCCTCGTAGCGAAAGCATCCGGTGACGAGCGGAGCCGCACTCGTTGGGTTGCACGCCGATTCGAATGAGACCGCGAATGAGCGAAGTTTGTTGTTGTCGAACGAGAACTCGTGAACCTGGAAGCGCCCTACGCCTCTGCACGAGGTGGAGCTCCCCTTCGTAATGCTGAGCGCGGGATTGCCGGACGGCGCATTGTACGAAGCATCGTCGTAGACCCCGGGATCCAGATGTCCTGGAGAGGAAAAGAGAAACTTCCACCCTGGGAATGACATCGAGACATACGGCGAGCCAGTGGCGTCGTATCTCGTATCGAGGTTCTCGGAGGGAGCCAGGTCGACCACCCCCACGTCGTTGACGGCTTCACCGTGCACGCGCAGCGCCGTGGCACCCTTCGGACATTTGTCGATTCCAGAAACGGGCTTCGGAGCGACGAGTTCGATTGGGTTCGATTTAGCGAGGATGATGCTTGGCGCGCTCGCTCGAGCAAGGGTGAGGTAGACCGGTCCGGCGCAGCTTGGAGCAGCGGCGGCATTGCAAGGCGAGAAGATTACATTCGTCGATCCGATGGGGCTCAGCGAAGTCACTGATGGAGAGAGCGAGCCCGCCCACGTGTTCGAAACCCCGAGGATCACCGCCTCCGTCGAGAGCCCCCCATCTGCAAGCGCTCCAAAAATATTGAGGCGCACGCTGCTGTAGCCATTCGCCATCGCGCTGCTTCGGTCTGGACGAATTTCGTACGACTCACCCGGTGCCAAGTTCGGACGGCAGATGTTTGCCAAGGGATCCAGCGTCGTCCCGAATCCGCACGCGCTCTCTCTAGACCCATCGCCGATTTGCGCCGTCGCCTCAGTCGCCGCGTCCGAAGGGAACATCTCGCCAGCATCGCCACCATCGGTATAGTCAAGCGTCGGGCTGTCCGGATAACAGAACCCGAGATACTCGAACGTTCCTCCGCCGCACGCGACTCCGAGAGAGCCAGCCTCGTCACTGCATGCGACGAGTGGCGCGAGCGACGCGAAAGCAATGATACAGCCTTGGAGCGCGTGTGACTTCATCTCATGGCCTCACGAAGCGTAAGCAACCCAAGCTGAGACTGTCATCTCCCCCGTTGCATCTCTGCTCGAACGCGAAAGCGAGTGCCACGACATCGCCGTACTTGTCGCGCGTCAGCTCGTAGATCTGGAAGCGCGACGAAGCGTTGTAACAGGACCCGCCGACTGGAGATGAGACGCGAAAGAATGGCGAATCTTGATCGGTCGATTCAAACACCGTTGGAAATAGGGGCGACTTCGCGGTGTAGCCGGACGTGATGTAGAAGGTCCAACTCTCCGACCCCGTCACGGCGAAGAGCGTGAGTCCGTAAGGACCGTCGCCGTAGTTCGCGAGGTTTACCGAGGGGAAGGAGCGTTCGCCGTACACCACGGAGCTCACCTTTTCTCCTTTTACCCAGCCGCTCGAAGCGCCCGCGGGGCAGTGCACGAGATCCCCCACGGGGGATGGGGTAACGAGGTTGATCGGCAGTGACGTCGTGAGAATAGCCGCCGGGTCCGTTGCGCGAGCCATCGTGATGCGCACAGGACCTGCGCACGTCGGATCCGTGACCGCGTTGCAGCTTTTGAAGATGGCGTCTGTGGTTCCGAAGGCCGTCAGCTTCGTGGAAGAGGGGGTGATGACGCCCGCGTCTTCTCGTGAGAGCGCGAAGACGAACGAATCCGTCGAAACGCCCGCGTCTGAAAGATCACCAACAGCGACGATCGGCAAAGTGGAGAAGCCATTCGCGCGCAGCACCGTTGCCGGAGTGCGCACAGAGTAGAACGGCACATCCGTGATTACGCATTGACGCGTGCTCGGATCTTCGCTCGTCCCTGGAGCGCAAGGTGGGGCCGCGTCGTATTCAAGGGCGGTTCCGGCATCCGGATTCGATGTGTCGTCTCGATCGCCCGTGTCCTTGGAAGAAGAGAATGCGTCGCTGAGAGATGCATCCGTCTCCACGGCGACGCACTCGCGCCCGAAAAGAGCAGTGCCCGGAGCGCAATGCTTCGTCTCGTCGGTACTCGCCTTGTCGTCCGAACACGCGAGCGCGAGCGCCGTAACCGACACGCTCAGCACGATGACGCTCTGGCTCCCCCGAGTCATAGAACGATCGTACAGAAGTTCAGTCGTCTCTCGTGGCCCAATGTTGTTGCTCAATATGAAGCGAGCCTCGCGATGGAGGGTAACCTCGCGAATCGACCATGACTCGAGTCATATAAGGTCATGTGGGCAGCGCGATCAACGCAAACGCTCATCAGCGTTGCTCGGCTTCTCGCTAGGCAGTCGCGAGCTTGCGCTCGTAGTTTTCTCCACGGTCCACCATGACTCGAGTCACGGTGCGAGCAGCGCGCACGAACTCTTCCAAATCTACGTTCGACTCTAACGAGACCTGCTAGCACGCATCCGCTCGCGTGAGAGCATGTCTACGTAACAGACGATGACACGTGTGGCGCGCACCAGAACGAAGATTGCCGCTGAGCTCGCGCATGCGCGTGGCTCCCTTCGCCCGCTTCGAATTTTTCGAAAGTCCGCCGATGGTGGACCCTACGACGCGTTCGTTCTCTCGCTGGGCTCACGTTGGGTCCTTCTTCAACCAATCACGCAGCGTTTGGATCTCGACGGCTACGCATGCCTTCGCATTCAAGATCTCGCGTCGGTCGAGCACTACCCGCAGGCGGAACTTCTGAGCACCGTGTTCCGTGCCCGCCGCATCCGACCTCGCCGGAGGCCGATTGACTTGTCGTCGACACCTCAGTTGCTTGCGTCAGCTCAGCGCATGGCGGGGCTCCTCGTGATCGAACGCAACACGAGATATCCGGGGGAGGTAGAGGTCGGTCACATCGTCGAATTCAAACGTGCGGCGTGCAAAATTCTCACGGTCAGTATCCATGTGGAGATCGACGGCGAGGAAGAGATCCGATTCGCCGACGTCACGGCGGTGTCCTTCGAGAACGGCTACGAAGAAGGTCTCAATGTGATCGCGAAATTCGAGAAGCGATCACGTCCACGAAGTGCGACATGAGCAGCCGAAGCAAGATCACGACGGCCATACGTGAGGCTTACGCCTCAGGTCGCACGGTGCGACTGCAACGAAAGTTCGCAGAAGAACGGCACGAGGGATTCGTGCACGCGGTCGGACCCAAGTGGGTCGTCTTGGAGCCCGTGACGGACCGTCTTGATTTCGATGGCTACGCGTGTCTCCGGATCGAAGACATTGCGACAGTCGGGAAGAGCTACCCGGAAGCGTTTCTGGCCGCCATCTTTCGCGCTCGCCGCATCCGACCTCGTCCTGTCGAGGTCGACGCGTCGAGCATCATGCGCCTCTTGGAGTCCATCCAGCGCCGCGCGGCAATTGTCGCCATCGAACGAGAGCTCGTACGGCCGGGGGTGTTCGTCGTCGGGCGCGTCTCTCGGTACACGCGCTCGAGTTTCGAGATGGTCACGGTAGGGCTCTCTGGTCACATCGATGACGTGATGACCTCTGCGCTAAAGGATGTGACGAAGATCTCCTTCGGGACGGGATACGTCGAAGGCTTGAACTTGGTCGCGAAGCTCGGCGGCAGGCGAGGGCGTCGTGCATCTAGCGGTTTGGACGGATGAAAGAAACGGCGAGTGCGAATGAAGACAACAAACGCAAAGAAAATATTAGGACCCAAGAAGTTCGCGGCGGCCCAAAAAGCATGGCGCGCTGCGCAAGCAGCACGAAGGGCCTCGAAGCCACGTGATGTCTATTTGCAACTGCTTCAAAAGGCGGCGGCCCTTGGCTACCCGCACGCTCTCAGTTGGCTGTCGGATTGGATGTTGGAAGGGGAGCGGACGAAAAGCGGCAAGATCCTTCTGGAAAGATCAGCGCGCGGTTCACTTCTTCTCCTTTTGGAGGCACTCGCTCTCAGCTGCGACGAACTCTTCGGCCCGCTAGGAAACGTGATTGATGATGGACTCGGGATCCCGAAATCCTCGCGCGCAGCATTCCATTGCTACGCGCGCGGCGCGATCGAGGGCGACGCCTCCGCCGCGCACAACGCGGCGCTTACCGCGCGTGAGCTCGGGGACGAAGCTGGTTACCGTCGATGGTCGAAGGTGAAAGACAAGCTCGAGCGGAAGACGTACCCCGAGCGTTTCAAGAAGCGAGCGAAAGTGAGCTCGCCGCGGTCGCCCAAAAGGGCAAAGAAGAACAAGCCGTAACGACATCCACGAGGGAAGGCTTCAGCAAAGGCGCGATGATCGAGCTCCGTGAGAAGCAAGACGCGACGAGCCGCTACACGCTGGCGGCGCTCATCTTGAACAACGAATCCGTCATCGGCGTGATTCGCCGCGAGCTGCGGCGCGTGGTCGACGTGCTCGTGGACGAGAAGGAGCTCGTGAAGGCGCTGCATGATGAAGTGATAAAGCGCGACACGGTCGAAGGGCCGAATGCGGATGCCGCCGTGCGAAGAGTGAATCGCGCGGAAGCGGCTTCGCAGCGTGGGGCGAAGGTGAAGAAGGAGAGCGCGGCGGTGAGTGCGAGTGGGGACATCAGTGCGCCGGATGTTCCGCCGAAGAGTGAGGAGGGGCCTACGGATCCGGAGCTTCCGGAGGAAGCTGCAGCGGGGTAATTCCGTGCGTCGCGCGGTACGCAGAAGAGCAGGCGCTTTGAGACTTGCCGGTGTCGTCTCCGGGCGCTCGCGCCCCGCTATGCCGAGGCGGTCACCGGCAAGCGAACTCTCCGAGTTTCCGTTCTTGAACTCAGGCCCACCTCGGGCATCTCGTCCCAAGTACGACCGTCGAGCGTCCTTCCGGTCTCGCGCTTTCGCACGCCACCCCATTGCTTGAAGAAGAACGGCACACCTTGCTCCGCGCATTGCGCGCGAATCGAACGGACCCACGCGGGATCCATAGGTCGTGCCTTCGCGCCACTCTCCCCACCAACGATGACCCAACCGATTCCGCCCAAGTCTAAGTGCTCGAGCGGCCCGAGCAGCGGTTCGAGACTCAAGAAGCGAACGGCTGACGGAACCGCGCGGAGCTCAGAGATACGCGAAACGTACTTCTCACTCTCGACACTAACGCCCATCCAAACATGTTTCGGGAACGCGAGCTTGTCGGCGAGGCGTGCAAGTCTCTCGGCGCGCTTCGTAAGAACTTGGAACCGGTGCTGCGGCGATTGCGCCATCACGTCGAAGACCTGCCGAATGTACTCAAGCGGGACCTTCTCGTGGAAGAGGTCCGACATGCTGTTTACGAAGACGAGGCGACCTCGCTTCCACTTGGTCGGCAACGTCAGTGCATTTGGAACGAGACGCAGATCGAACCCCTGTTCGAATGGATGACCGGGCACTCCACGGAAGCGCTCCGAGAATGTCTCCGCGTAGCAATGCTTGCATCCCGGCGAGATCTTCGTGCAGCCCCGAACGGGATTCCACGTCGCATCGGTCCATTCGATCGCGCTCTGATCGCTCATTGAACAGGCCACATTCTATTGGATACTGAACGCATTGATAGTATATTCGGTTCTGGGACTTCGGGGGAGTGAGATGGTGAGAATACCTGATGAATACATCGATCGAGAGCAGAGTTTTCTCAAGCACAGAGTTCTCAAAGAGTACGTCGCCGCGTGGGGAGCAAAACTCGGGTCACTCGCTCGACAACGGAGCGTTCGCCTTTGCTACGTCGATGCTTTCGCCGGTCCGTGGAACAACAAGAACAAGGATCTAAAAGACACATCGATCTTCATCGCGCTCGAGGCGCTGGAGAACGCGCTGTCACTCTGGACAGGGCAAGGGCTCAACTTCGAGATTGAAGCCGCGTTCGTCGAACGCGATAGCGCTTCTTTCGATGAGTTGAAGAAGTATTTGGACAATCGTCAGGGCGCAGTGCGCACGCGACGATTTCACGGAGAGTTCGGGGACTTCGTAAATAACCTTCGCGAGTGGATGGGTACCGACCCGGCGTTCATCTTCGTTGATCCAACGGGATGGAAGGGGGCCGCGATGAGCTTGATCGCTCCGCTCATGACGCAACCGCGTCGAGATGTGCTCGTGAACTTCATGGAAAATCACATCGTCCGTTTCAAGAACGATGAACGCAGCTTCCTTCGGAAACAGATGCAAGAGTTCTTCGGACTTGGCGAGGACGAGATGCCGCCGGAGTTGGAGGCCGAACAACTGCTGGCGCTCTATCGAACGAATTTGAAGCGCGTGTGCGGCGTGAAACTGGCGGCAGATCTCGTGATTCCTTTTCCAAACAGGGAACGCACCCAGTTCCGTTTAGTCGTCGGAGGTAGCGACCCCGCAGTGCTCAAATTGTTTCGAGATATCGAGAAGAAGGTGATGGGTCTCGAAGCCGCTGAAGTGCGCGACGCTGCGAAGAATCGGAAGCGAGATGGAAAGTCAGGACAACAGCCACTGCTGCTTTCCACAGCACCTGAAATCGACGCGGCTTACGATGCGCTGCGGAAAGATGGACTGGCGAAAAGTGAAGACGACATCGTCGACGCACTGATTACGGTCGGAGAAACGACCTTTGGCGAGCTCTGGCCGAATATTTTGGAGAGGCGTCACATTACGAAAGTTGAACTTGGACGGGTCGTCTGGGCGCTTCACGAGAAGGGAGTCGTGATCATCGACAATGTGCTGCCGAGACAGAAAACGGCGAATGATGAGCACAGGTTGCGCGCTACATCTCGCTCACCCGTAGACCAGGAGAAGTAGCTCATCATCCGCGGCTCTTGACGGCCGCGCTCGTCCTCGGCGTGTCTGCAGATTCGCTCGCTTTCGTACTCGGGCGAACCGCGAGCTCGTCGCGAATTGGATGTCGGGACGTCGAGCCTTCACATTGCTTGACCGACGCTGAACGTGACTCGTGATCTGCAACTCCCGCAAATCAGTTGCGGTCTAAACCCCTCAAAACCGTGACTCCAGTCACGGTACGAGTCGCGCACACGAGCTCTTCCAAATCTTCGTAGCGACTCTGCGCAACTCACTCGCGACGCGCGCACGCGTGCGAGCATCCTCGAATGCTCGCGTTCATTCTCTTCCTCGGTCTCGTCGCCGCAGGAGCTGTCGCCGCCATCGCACGCTCCAAAGCATCGGCGCTCGAACGTTCTCTGCTCGCTGCCAATCAAGCGCACAGCCCAAGCATTCCAAGCGCAGCAACACCTGGAGCGTTCGCTTTACGCCGCCAATCAGCAGGCTGGTCAGCAGATCGCCGCGCGCGACGCGCGCATTGCTCAACTCGCTCGGTATCAAGCGATCGTCGACGCGGAGGCCTACGCAACCCACACTCGGGCAACGGCAGATAATTACGCGCAAGGCGTTTACATCGATATCGAGAAGCGACGAGCCGCGGCGACGGGAGAAGCAGCTCAGATCATCGGGAAAGCGCGTGCGGAGGCGCAAGCGATCGCGGGCGAGGCACTCGAGGCCAAGCGGAACGTCGCCTTTTACGAGGAATCGGTTCGCGCGATGAAGAATGTCATCGAAGGATACGGCGACGCGTATCTCGTGCCCGGAATGTCGTTGCTCGACGAGCTCGCGGACGAGTTCGGATTCGAGGAGGCGGGAGCCCGACTGAAGACGGCGCGCGAGACGACGCGAAATATGGTGAGGCTTGGTCAAGCGTCCGCTTGTGATTACGTCGAAGAAGTGCGGCGCAGGGCCGCGTGCGAGTTCGTGCTCGACGCGTTCAATGGGAAGGTGGAGGCAATCCTGAGCGACGTTCGTCATGACAACTTCGGCACTCTGCAGCGGAAGATTGTCGACGCTGCGTTCCTGGTGAACCGTCTAGGAATCGCCTTCCGGAATGCGCGGATCGCTAACGCTTATGTGGAGTCCCGGCTAGCCGAACTGAAGTGGGCCGAGATCGTTCACCAGTTGAAGGTGAAGCAGCGCGAAGAGCAGCGAGAGCTCCGCGAGGAGATGCGCGACGAGGAGCGCGCGCAGCGTGAATATGAAAAGGCGCTGAAGGATGCCGCGAAAGAGGAAGAGCTCATTCGGAAGGGAATGCAAAAAGCTCAAGAAGCGATGGCGAAGGCCAATGATGGTCAGCGCGAAATCTACGAAGCGAAGCTTCGCGAGCTGTCCGAACGACTTGCGAGCGCGGAGGCGAACAAGCGTGCCATCTCGCTGGCGCAGCAGACCCGTGCGGGCAACGTCTATGTCATCTCGAACGTGGGGTCGTTCGGGGAGAATGTCTTCAAGATCGGAATGACGCGCCGGCACAATCCCGAAGAGCGCGTTTGGGAGTTGGGTGATGCGAGCGTACCGTTCGACTTCGATATCCACGCGATGATCAAGTGCGCGGATGCGCCCGCGCTCGAGCATGCGTTGCACAAGAAGTTTCTCACCGCACAGGTGAACAAGGTGAACCCACGAAAGGAATTCTTCCGTTTGAGCGTCGAGGCGATTCGCGCAGAGATCGAGCAGCTCGGGTTGCAGACGAAT
>JAHFDV010000548.1 GCA_023248815.1 Myxococcales bacterium | reverse complement strand
TTTGGAGCGCTGATTCTTCACGTTCTTCGCGTGCAAACCGCGTGGCTCACCAAGTGCAATTCAGAGCACTCATGGTTTCGCTTGCAACCAAGACACAATCTCCGTTAACTTCGGCCACTGGGCTGGGGTGTAGTAGATTGTCTTACATGGCTTTCAGGAGAGTATTTGGCTCCTTCTTTCTGGTTCGTTCCGTCCGAAACCACTCTGGAGAAGAAGCATGAAACTTGCCCCCTGGTTGCTCGCTGCCGTCACGCCCATCGCCTTCGCAGGCCTTTCGACGACAATCGCCGCGTTCTTCGCCGTCCTAGCCGTCACGCTCGGCGTGTTCTTTGGAACGCTCTCTCTCGGCCGCGCCCCCAAGAAGTCGACCGAAGTCCCCGCAGAGTAAGGTCGCCCGAAAGGCTCGCAAAAAGCATCGGCGTCCTCCAGAAAGAGGGCGCCGTTTTTTTTCGTCCGCTGATTGGTCGCGTGAGCTCTGCTCGCGTGAACTCTGTACGACTGAGTCCTGGTCTGGTGGGCGCAGTAGGGATTGAACCTACGACTTCATCCGTGTGAAGGATGCACTCTACCGCTGAGTTATGCGCCCGAACGAGTCGCTTTGTTACTGCGAACGCCCGAGCTTGGCAAGACTCGCGAAATCAAAACCGCGCACCACGTCATCCCTCGTCTTCAACGCAAAAATATTATCGGGCCTTCGCTTGTCGAGACAGTGCGCGAGGGCTCGACGTGGGAGCCGTCCGACCCGCGATGCCAACGCATCGCCAAGCAAATAGGGTGACCGGCGACCGCACGACGACTCGCCGCAATGAAAAAATCATTGGGCCTTCGCTTGTCGAGGCAGCGCGCTAGGGCGCGACGTTGGAGCCGTCCGACCCGCGATGCCAACGCATCGCCAAGCAAATAGGGTGACCGGCGACCGCACGACGACTTGCCGCAATGAAAAAATCATTGGGCCTTCGCTTGTCGAGGCCCAATGATTTTTGTGCGGCTAAGTATCGAAGCCGGCCAGTCCGGTCAGTTCATGATCGATCGAGAGAAGTGCTTGATGGCTTCCTGCAAGCCGGCGCTCACACGCTGATCGAGCTCACGTGGGCTCGCGCCTTCAGGAACGCGGATCAGGCCTTCGCCTTGCGAGTCGATGTAGAAGCCTTCGAGTGACCGCTCTTCTGCGGACTCGATGGAGAGCATGTGTCTCTGCCCGGCCACCATCAACTGCACGACGCCAATCACGCGGTGCGGGGACGACTGTAGAATGGGTTGCGACATAGACTCAAAGTAAGGACGACTCTCCATCTGGCAAGGGCACGGGTGATGCATCGAGCCCGCAGGCGCGGCTAATTGTCACGAGAGGGCATTATCGCCGCGAAGGAAGAGCCTTTTTCTGCCGAAATCCGCAGTATTTTTCGCTCCTGCAAAACGGACGCGATGGCAGGGCTGATGCAACGATTTGGCTGGGAAGGCTCATCATGAATCGAACCACCTTTTGCATCGTCCGCTCGGAGATCACCGCCGAGCGTCTGGTCGCGCGCATCACGGGCCTCGGCTTCCGTCCATCGAATCTCTCTGTTCTTCTTCCAAACCGCGCAGGAGTTCGCGACATCGGGATCGAAGCTCACGGGAAGGCAGCGCAAGGAGCCATCGGTGGCGCCGCGATGCTCGGTTTCTTCGGCGGCGTGTTCGGTTACTTCGTGGGCGACGGTAGTCTCGCGACTTCCTTCGCCGCGCCGCTCGTCGCCGCAGGTCCTCTCTTCTCCGCGCTCGGATCCTTCGCCGTGGGAAGCGTAGCGGGAGCGTCACTGGGAGGCGCGCTCGGTCATCGTGTTCCGGAAATCGAAGCGAAGATCTACGACGGCAAGATTCGCGGCGGAAACATCCTCGTCGCCGTCCATACGGAGACCGATGCCGAAACGGCAGTCGCGACGCGCGTGTTCCAAGAGGGCGGTGGTCACAACATCTTCACGACCGCGGGCGCGCAGATCCGCGTGAGCGGCAAAAACGAAGTGATGCAGTTCGCATCGTAAGTAAGGGTTAAGCGCAGTCATCGCACTCGCGCGAAGACTCGCGGAGATCCGCGGCGCTGCGCGCTGGATCGCGCGAATATTTCCGTACGTTTCGCGCACCGACAGCGTCTTGACGATTCTAGACGGTACGTCCACATTCTCGCGGCTCTCGCCGAGGATTACCGAACTTGTGGATCGTTCGCCTAGCGCTTCGGCGCCCGTACACCTTCATCGTCATGGCGCTCCTGCTGCTGCTCGGCGGTGGTTACGTCGCGCGCCGCACGCCGACGGACATCCTTCCCGAAGTGGACATTCCGGTGATCAGCGTCGTTTGGACATACGCCGGACTGCCGGCTCAACAGATGGAGCAACAGATCACGCAGTTCTCGGAGTTCTCGCTCTCGAGCAACATCTCGGACGTAAAGTCGATCGAGAGTGAGACGTTCGACGGCATCAGCGTCATTCGTCTGTTTCTCCAACCCGAAGCCGATGTCGCCGCTGCCATTGCGCAAGTCACTGCCGTCTCCCAGACGATCGTGCGGCGCATGCCGCCGAATACGCAGCCGCCCATCATCGTGCGGTATTCGGCCTCGAGCGTGCCGATCTTGCAGATCGCCTTCAGCAGCGAAGTGATGACGGAGTCGGAGGTGTTCGACCACGTGAATCAGCGCGTGCGCCCGATGCTCTCCGTCGTTCGCGGGACGCGCTTCCCTCTCCCGCAGGGCGGCAAGGTTCGGCAAATCTCCGTCGACATCGACCTCGCGGCGCTTCGCGCGCAGGGCCTCTCTCCCGCAGACGTCAGCAATGCGATCGGTTCGCAAAACCTCACGTTGCCGACGGGCAGCGCCAAAATCGATGATCGCGAGTACAGAATCAGCCTGAATTCCAGCCCGGAGGCCGTCGCCGCTCTGAACGACATTCCGCTCAAAACCAAAGACGGCCAGCAGATCCACATCCGAGACGTCGCATTCGTTCACGACGGCTTCGCCATTCAGACGAATCTCGCTCGGCGCGACGGAAAGCGCTCGGTCGTCCTCTCCGTCATGAAGACCGGCAGCGCCTCGACGATCGACGTCGCGGAACGAATCAAGGCGCTCGTTCCCGTCGTGCGCGCCGCCGCTCCCAAGGGAATGGAAGTCGAGCTCCTCTCCGACCAGTCGACCTTCGTGACGCGGTCGATCGACGGCCTCCTCGTAGAGGCGCTCATTGCCGCCTGCCTCACCGCAGCGATGATTCTTCTATTCCTCGGCAGCTGGCGGAGCACGATTATCGTCGCCGTCTCGATTCCGCTTTCAGTGACGGTCGCGCTCTTGCTGATGCGTGCTCTCGGCGCGACGATCAACGTGAGCACCCTCGGTGGCTTCGCGCTCGCAGTCGGCATTCTCGTCGACGATGCCACGGTGGAGATCGAGAACATTCACCGCAACCTCGCGATGGGCAAAGGTTTGACGCGGGCAATCTTGGACGGGGCCGAGCAGATCGCCGTTCCCGCATTCGTTGCCTCGACGTGCATCAGCATCGTCTTCGTTTCCGTCCTCTTTCTCGAGGGGCCTGCAAAGTACATCTTTCTTCCGATGGGCCTCTCGGTCGGGTTCTCGGTCATGGCCTCGTATTTCCTATCGCGAACGGTCACGCCGACGCTCGTGAAGTACCTCCTGAAGAGCGAAGTCGAGGAGCACGCGAACCATCGAATCGGAACGCAGAAGAAGGGATTCTTCGGACGATTTCAAGCTGGCTTCGAGCGCACCTTCGAAGCGTTTCGAACGCGGTATGTCGAGCTGCTTCGTCGATCGCTGCTTCATCCCAAGACGACGTTCTTCGCCTTTCTTTCGGT
>JAHFDV010000547.1 GCA_023248815.1 Myxococcales bacterium | reverse complement strand
CCGCGCACACCGCCGGCATCATCCATCGCGATCTCAAGCCCGAGAACATTTTCATTCTCCGCGAGAAGGTCGGCAAGACCGACTTCGTGAAGATCATCGACTTCGGCATCTCGAAGTTCGCGGGGCGAGACACGCTGAAGACGACGCAAGCGGGCGCGCTCATGGGCACGCCGAATTACATGTCGCCTGAACAAGCGCAGGGCGCAAAAGAGGCGGACGTCCGCAGCGATATTTTCGCGATCGGCGTCATTCTCTACGAAGCCGTCACGGGAATGCTGCCGCACGACGGAGCCAATTTTTCGGACATTCTCTTCAAGATCGTCCTCACGGATCCCCCACTGCCGAGCGAGCGTCGGCCGGATGTCGACCCGCAATTCGAGAAGATTATCTTGCGAGCGATCGCGCGTGACCGTGATGCACGTTATCAAAGCGTCGGCGATCTCGCGGCCGACCTAGGAGCTTGGCTCGAAATCCGGACGTCTGGCGTCAGCGTTCGCCGCATCATGTATCCGGACGAGGTCACGGAGACGACTGGCCAGCGCAGCTCGGCGTCGCTCCGCATCGCGACACCGGACGCACGGCCCATGACGTGGTCATCGCCCGAAACCTCGCCCACGGAGTTCGCCGCCACGAAGAAAAAGGGTTCGAAGACGCCTCTCGTGGCGCTCGCATCCGTCGCCGTCATCGCAGTCGGTGGCTGGCTCGCGCTCCGCGGCTCTTCTTCGCAGAAAATCGCGCCCGGTGAATCTGCAGCATCGTCGACGCCGGCGCTCGCGCCTCACGTCGTCGCAGACGCGGGCAGTGCCACCCCTTCTGGTTCTCCGACGATGCCGAGCCACGCAACGTCCGAGCCCACGAACGACGCGCAGCCCGTCGTCGCGCCGGCGCTCTCTACGAAGGCTCATGGTCCGCTCACGAAACCGAAGAGCGGAGCAAAGGGACATCCCCAAGGCTCCTCGTCGAACACGACGAGTGGTGGGAGCGATCCCAAGGTGCCCGACTTTGGCTACTGACGGGGGAGATGCGAAGATGGAGAGAGAACGCCGTAAGTTGACGCGCTACGCGATCTGGTTTCCGGTCACGCTCGAGCGCGACGGGAAAGCCGCGTGGGCCATCTGCAACGATGCCAGCGCGGGTGGCGTCCTCATCTCGAGCATGACGAAAATCGAAATTGGCTCCGAGGTCACGGTCGCATTCCGCGTCTCACCGAGCGAACCTGAACGCAAGCTCGTGGGCCGGGTCGTCCGCCTCGATGGCGAGAACGAAGATCCGCGCGCGGTCTTCCCCTATCGCGTCGCCGTCGAGTTCCGTGAAGAATCGAAAGAGCTCGAGGAGCGCTTCCGTCGCGCCTCCGAGCGCCCCGCAGCGCCCTGAACGTCAGGCGCCGCGAGCTCGTCCATTTCATCTATGCGTCGTCTCGCCGCGCCGTGATTCAGCGCCCTCGGTCACGCTGACTTCAGGACGTAGTGCATTTCGGATGCGTGTTCTCGAGAGGCAATGTCTTCAGGGCGTGCCAGCGTCATCGTCGTTCGTGGCAGGAGCGCCCGCGTCGGAGTCTTGCGGTGCGGCCTCCGTGTCTTCGGCGCCGGGGAGCGTTCCTCCGTCGGCCTGCGCTTCGGCAGGAGGAGCGTAGCCCTTCGTCGCGCAGCCGAAGGAAACGAACATCTGGCTCGAAGCCTGCGAACGAACCTCCGAACACGAGGTCGAGCAGAGGTGAATACGTGTCGACGTACCGTCGGTGTAGTTCCACCCGTTACCCGTGGCGCAGTCCGGGCTGTAGGAAAGCGTATCGATGATCCCGCCGAAGCTCGCGACGACGTTGACCGTGTGCGGATCGAAGGTGCCCGCATCGGATGCGCTCACGTCGATTTCGCAAGAAGCAACGCGATCACGAACCGACGCAAGCGCCAGCGCGATGCCAGACGACGTTTGACCGGCCTCGCCGACCGACACGAAGTGCGCGAGACCTGCACCGTCCGCCGAGCCAGCCGCCGCGATCTGGTTGAGGGGAGCGAGGCTGAGGCCGGTGTCTTGGAGGGCGATGACGTGGGTTTCGATCGGCGTCGTGGCATCGCGCGAATAGCTGCGCGCTATGACCGCGACGTTGTCGACGTCGTCCGTCGAATCGAACTCCGTCGCATCACAAGACGACGGAAGGCTGTCCGTCACGAGCACGACGGCCGTGCGTTCACCTGCGTGCGTCGATTGATAAAAGCGCGCCTCTGCGAGCGCACCTTCGAGCGCGGGACGCGTCGGAACCGTTCCCGCAGCCGTCACGCCATCGATTTGGCTGGCAAGAGTGGTCGCGGAAGGTCCGAGTGCCTCGGGCCCGGTCGACGACTTGTACGCATCGGCCGAACAGCTGAGCGCGCCCGTCGAGGCGTCGTTCGTGGGGAAGAACGCGAGCGTCGCCGAGGTCCCTGCCGAGGACGCATCCGTGATGAAGGACTTCAAGCCGTTCGCCGCAGGAGTCCACTTGCGTGCCGGGTCGGCATCCACGGACAACGTGCACGCTCCGATATTCGAGCACACCTGCGCAACCTTGCCGTTACCGAGCGTCTCTGTCGAGCACGGCAGTCCGGTGTTCGTGTTCGTACAGCTCACGACGCCATTCGAAACCGAGCAGGCCGCATCGAGACGGCCCGCGTCGTTCGTCGTCGCACACACATAGTAAGTAGACCCGAGGCGACTCACGGTGCGACAGGTGATGTCGCGCACGCCGCATTCGTAAAGGCGCGAGTAGTCACCCATCGTTCCGCTCTTGTCGTAACGGACGATGAGGTTCACGGCAGCGAGCGCGCTGTTGTTGACCTGAGCCGCGCACGACGGGTCGAGCCCGCTCGGGTCGCCCGCGTCGGAGCTGAGTGCTTGCACGTCCGTCTTCGAGGAGTCCCTTGTGGTGCCGCACGCAACAAGAAATCCGAAGAGGGGAACTGCCGCCAACACGGTGAGGCTCTTTTGCATGAGTTGAGTCTTCGGGACCTCAACGCAGTCGACAAGGAAAAATCATCGAGTCGCCAAATGATTACAGCGTGGACGAGAGCGCCACAGTTGGAAATACACTCGAATTCGCGGCACTTTGTAATTTGTCGCACCTTCACTTGGAGCAGCTACGCCTGTATGAGCTGCTCACAGATCTCCTTTCACGTTTGTAAGCGCAATGGAATTACATTTCGAACATCCGAGGTCGAAGGACCTCTCGTTGATTTCCTTCGGTGCGCTTGCGATCCTTGCGGCGTTTTGTCGCACGACATTTGGATCAGGGGCCCGTGTTTTCTCGATGCGCAATCGTCTTCGCGCTCCCCGTTTTGTCGACTACCAGTCCACTTGTTGCGGTTTGTAAACCGCACTGAGCGCACGCCGGGTGAGGAGCGGACACCGCACTCCCGCTCTAGTTTTCGAGCCTATTTCGAATTGTGAACGCTCGGGTAACTTCGCCGAAGTACGGCTATTGGGCGTGCGGTGTATTTCATATGGACGTACACGCCCGAAGCGACAGCTCAATCGTTCATCCGTTCTTCGCGCTGCTGCGCCGAGGAGTGCGGACTACGCGAAGACCTTTTCGGCAACAATGGCGGCCTGAGTGCCCATCTTGAAGTTGCTGATCAGACTCGCGTAGCGGTCGACAGCGGAACGCTCGGCGAGTTCGTTGGTGAAGAAGATCGTCACCGCGATGGTTCCGTCCGCATAGGCGCCGCCCATTCCGAAGACCATTCGTACGCCCTGGGTCTCGACGAACTCACGCGAAGGAATGATGAGCCTGCCAGCGTCGTCGCGCGATGAAGCGGCATCCGGAACGAAAAACATCCCGTTCTGTCCGCCGAGCATTCGCCGCGTCGCGATCGATCGT
>JAHFDV010000546.1 GCA_023248815.1 Myxococcales bacterium | reverse complement strand
TTTGACCGTGACGACACCCTCCGGGAGCGGCGACATTCTTTTTCCCTTCCTCGGCGAAGGACAGGCGCTCGATCTTCTCGCGGCATGGGCGGCCGTCGACAAAGTGCTGGAGGCACCGCTCACTCTCGCGGAAGTCTCGCTCGCGCTTCGGCAACTTTCTCCACTTTCTGGTCGCGCTCGTGTAACGAAGCTCGCAGACGGTACCGTGCTCATCGACGACAGCTACAACGCCAACCCCACGAGCATGCGCGCCTCCATCGAGAGCGCGAGCCAGTTGGCGAAGAAAGAATCTCGAAGGCTCGTGCTCGTGCTCGGCGAAATGAAAGAGCTCGGAGCCGAAGCAGAGAAGGAACACGCCGCGCTCGCCGAAGTCGTCAGGCACGCAGACGCGGCCGTGGTCTTGGGCTGCGGAGGGCTCATCGAGCATTCGTTGAAAGGCGTCGCTGGTGCGCGCATTCTCGGCTCGGCCGAGGAAGCGAAGGCCGAAGCCCTCGAGCAGGTTCGTGCGGGCGATGTCGTCCTCGTGAAAGGATCACGCTCGGTCGGGACTGAGATCGTCGCTGAAGCGCTCGTTTTCAAGGCCGAAACGTCCGCGAAGAAAGCCGGAGAACCTTCGTGATTTTCGAGTTCTTGTATCCGCTCCACAAGTCGGCGAACTGGCTCGGCTTCCTCAACGTCCTTCGTTATCTGCCGTTCCGCGCGATCTGCTCGACGATCACGGCGATGATGCTCTCGTTCATGCTGGCGCCTTGGTTCATCCGCGAGCTTCAGCGCAAGCAGATCGGGCAAGTCGTCCGCGCCGATGGCCCGGCCACCCACCTCGTGAAGTCCGGAACGCCGACGATGGGCGGCGCGCTCATCCTCCTCTGCGTCCTCGTTCCCACGATTCTCTGGTGCGACCTCGACAACCTCTTCGTGCTCGCGACCTGCATCGTCACCATCGGGTACGGCGTCATCGGGTATCTCGACGACTACCTGAAGATCAAAGCCAAGAACTCTAAGGGTGTTCCCGGTCGCTACAAGTTGCTCGGGCAGTTCGCGATCGGCGGCGCCGTCCTCGCGTACGCGTTTTTGATGAAAGACAAAGTTCCGCCCGATTGGTGGGAGATCCGAACTCGTCTCAGCGTTCCATTTTTGGCCTTCAACAAGCATCCGATCGAGCTTCCGATCTGGCTCTATTTGCCGTTCGCTGTGTGCGTCGTCGTGTGGACATCGAACGCGGTGAACCTGACGGACGGCCTCGACGGTCTCGCGATCGGTCCGGTCATGATCAACGCCGGCACCTATCTCCTCTGGGCGTATCTCGCCGGCGCGAGCCTCGGTATCGACGCCACGCACAAGTTCGTCTTCGCGAAGTACCTCGACATCCCCGGCATCGAACGCATCGGTGAGCTGTCGGTTTACCTCGGAGCCATCCTCGGAGCCGGTATCGGGTTCCTTTGGTACAACACGTATCCGGCACAGGTATTCATGGGCGACGTCGGTTCGCTCGCGCTTGGGGGCGGGCTCGGAATGTGCGCCGTCTTCACTAAGAACGAGCTCCTCTCGGCGATTCTCGGCGGCGTCTTCTTTCTCGAAGCCGTCAGCGTCATCGTCCAGGTCGTATCGTTCAAAACGACCGGAAAACGCGTGTTTCTGATGGCGCCGATACATCACCACTACGAGAAGAAGGGCTGGCCCGAGCCGAAGATCATCGTGCGCTTTTGGATCATCTCGATCTTGCTCGCGCTCTTCGCGCTTGCGAGCCTCAAGCTTCGATGAAGCTCGAAGGACAGCGTGTCGTCATCGTCGGTCTCGGCACGAGCGGGCTCGCGGCAGCCGATGTCGCGTTGAAGCGCGGCGCGGAAGTGGTGTTGAGCGATTCGCGCGACGAGAAGAGCTTCGCCGGCAAGCTCGACCCCTATGTGCAGCGCGGCGCTGAGCTCGCCCTGGGAGGTCACGAAGGCGCCGACTTAGCCCGAGCGAACATCGTCGTTCTTTCTCCCGGAGTTCCACCCTTCGCCCTTCTCGACGAGGCCGCGGCGAAGGGGGTCCTCGTGATTGGAGAAGTGGAATTCGCGCTACGCCTCTCCGAAGACGCGAGCCCGGCCGCGCCGCTCTTTGCGATTGGCGGCACGAACGGCAAGAGCACCGTCACGACCCTCGTGGGGGAGATCCTCGCCGAAGAATCTCGGACGGCGAAGAAGAAGCCTGTTTTCGTGGGTGGAAATCTCGGCGAGCCACTCGCGGCGCACGTCGAAGAGTCTTTCGATGCGATCGTGCTCGAAGTCTCGAGCTTCCAACTCGAACGCGCTCCGACCTTTCACCCGCGCGCGACGGCACTCTTGAACGTGACGGATGACCACTTGGATCGTTACGTCTCGTTCGACGCTTACGCCGACGCCAAGGGGAACGCTTTCGTCAATCAGACTCCGTACGACATCGCCGTCATCCCCTTCGGCGATCCCATCTGCGCGCGCCAAGCCGCTCGCGGAAAAGGGCGTGTCGTGACATTTGGCGAAGCGGGCGCAGACATCGTCGTCACGAAGGATGCCATCGTCGACCGCGAGCGAGGAGAGTCTTACGCTCGCGCCAACATTCTGCTCCAAGGGGCCCACAACGCCGCCAACGTAGCTGCCGCGATTGGGCTCGTTCGAAACTGGGTATCGGCGGAGACGATCACGAAGGTGCTCGCCTCCTTTCGCGGCCTTCCCCATCGTACGGAGCTCGTCGCCGAGATCGCCGGCGTTCGTTACTACGATGACTCTAAAGGGACGAACGTCGGCGCGACGGTCACGGCGCTCCTCGGTCTTTCCGAGCCACGCGCCGTGCTGATTGCCGGCGGAAGAGACAAGGGCGGAAGCTACGGTCCGATCGCCGAAGCCCTGAAAAACAAGGGCAGAAGTGTCGTCCTCATCGGAGAAGCCGCCGACGCGATGCAGGCGGCATTCGAAGGAATCGTTCCCATCGACCGCGCGATCTCGATGCGCGAGGCCGTGGAAAAAGCGAAGGCGCGAGCCATCCCGGGCGACGCGGTGCTGCTCTCACCTGCGTGCTCGAGCTTCGATATGTTCCGCGACTACAAGCATCGTGGCGAAGAATTTGTCCATTCGGTGATGGAACACGTACCTAACGGAGGTTGAACGTTCTCCCTCTCGGATGGTGAATCGTCTTGAATCGCCGAATCGTGCTCGCCGCACCGCTGGATGCGGCACCAAAGAAAACCGCGCTGAGTGGACGCGTGGATCCGATCATGGCCGCCGTGGTCGTCGCGCTGCTCGGCTTCGGGATCGTCATGGTCTACAGCGCCTCGACGGTGCAGGGCGCCATCCACCATCACGACACGGAGTTCTTCCTCAAGCGCCAGACGATCTACGGCATCGGCGGTCTCGTCTTCATCTATCTCGCGAGCATCTTCGACTACCACCGTCTCTACAAGCTCACGTATCCGCTTCTCGTCGGGACGGGCGGCCTCTTGGTCTTGGCGATCACGCGCTTCGGTCATAGCGGCGGTGGCGCGAGTCGTTGGATCGCTCTCGGTCCGATTCACATTCAACCTGCCGAGGTCGCGAAGGTCGCGCTCATTCTCTGGCTAGCCTATTCACTGGCGAAAAAAGCCGAAAAGGTGAAGTCGTTCACCGTCGGCTTCTTGCCGCACCTTCTCATCGCCGGGCTCTTCGTCATCCTCTGCATGAAGCAGCCGGACTTCGGCAGCGCCGTCGTCATCTTGCTTCTCACCTTCGTGCTGCTCTTCATCGCGGGCGCAAAGGTCGGATACATCCTCGGTGCCTCGATGCTCGGCGTGGGCTTCGGCATCATCGCGATCCGTTTCAAGGAGTATCGCTACGAGCGCTATCTCGCCTGGCAGAACATGGAACAGCAC
>JAHFDV010000167.1 GCA_023248815.1 Myxococcales bacterium | reverse complement strand
ATCGCGCACTTCTCGGTCGTCAGCCAATTCCTCGGTTCGTCCGGCAGCGTAACGACGAGCGGAAGATGATCGACTCCGCGGATGTGGGACGTCACGACGAAGCCGTGCGCTTCGAGCGCCCGCCGAAATCGTTCGGGTCGAGCGAGACGCGTGACGAGCCCGATGGGGCCGCGCGTGCCAAGGCCGAGTGCCGGTTGCACTTCTCGTCCGCTCGCTTCGGGACCCAATCTGCGCAACGTCGGCGCCGTGCGGCCAATCGCGAAAACCTCTTTTCCACGCGACTCCACGGGCAGCTCCATCGACTTCGCGGGCTCCCCCGTAACGCAGATGGCATCACATGCCGCAAAAAGCTCTCCCGCACGTGCCCGCAAGTCGCCCGATGGCGGGCAGCGCCCACTTCCGAGGGGCCGCATCGCGTCCATCGCTAGAAGCGACAAATCGAATCGCCGAGGCTTCGCCTGAAGCACCCCATCGAAGATCAATACGCGCGCTCGCTGCGTCGCGGCGTAGCTCGCCGTCTCACTTCGTGACGCGCCGACGAACACCGGCACTTCCGGGAGGGCGCGCGCGATCAGCTTCGCCTCGTCACCGACGCTCGCCACGCGATCTTCACCGTGCACTCTTCGCGGAGACCCCTTGCTCGCGTGGGAACCGTACCCGTGCGCAATGATCGCGATCTCTCCTGGCCACCGTCGACTCAGGTAGCGCGCGCAAGCGATCACGAGCGGTGTCTTCCCACTTCCACCGAGCGTCGTTCCACCGATCCCGATGGAGACGACACCTTGCGGTAGTGCCACGGGTCGCGACGGATCTGCGACCGCGGCGTAACCGCGCGACACGAGCCGCGCGATGGGCCCACGCAACGTGCCTTCTTCGAGTGCACGTGTTGCGAACCTCCGTAGAATCATTTGGAGCAACGTATGCGCGAAGTTTCAACTTTGAAACCTTGCGCCTCCGGATGAAACAATCGCGTGAACACCGCGGCGTTCCTGGGCTTTCGCGTTGCCGATGTACGGCCTTTTGCTACCGTAGGCCACTCGTTCCCCCGCCTTGGAGGATTTCATGACGATTCGGAAAGCGGCCGTACTCGGCTTTTTGGGCCTCGCAACCGCGATTGGCTGTGCAGGTTCGGAGACGGAACGCGCGGTGGATTCCGATGCGGGAGCCGACTGCAACCCGAACGATGCCGTCACGTGCCTCTGCGCTTCGGGTGATCCGGGCATCAAGGTTTGCGCGACCGACGGATCGAAATTCGGAAGCTGCGTTTGCCAAGACGCTGGCCCTGGCACCTGCGGAGACACGCGCTGCTCGAGCGCCGAAACGTGTCGCACGTGTCCCAAGGATTGCGGCGTCTGCCCGAAGTGCGCGTCCGCGCCGACCTGCACGGGCGCAGAAGGCGTGCCCTCTTCGACGACGCCGCGGCTCGACCTCTATGTCGCCGACAAGCCCTATAAGGAATTTCCGAAGTCCGATGGTGGGGTCCCGAGCTTCTCGAACCAAGGATGCGACGACGCGCAGCTCCGCATTCGCCTCGAGAAGGTGAAGACGTACAAGGGCGGCTCCGAGCTCTATTGCGTGATCAATGCGACGGACGGCAAGACCTCGGAAGTCGCGATCACCCCGAAGACGAAGGCGCTGAAGGACGGCGAGACGTACTCGTTCGCTCCCGACGTTGGGCTCTTCTGGGGACAGAAGGATCTCAAGGCGACCTCGAGCAATTTGACGATCACGTACAACTGCGTACGCGTGAAGAGCGACGCGTTCGCTGCCGTTCTCAAGGCAGCGGGCGACGCTTCGGCTCAAGCCGGCGGCTATGCGGGCCCTTATGGCTGGGCATTCGGAATCGGTTCGATCGGCGCGAACATCGCGGCGGCCGCAATCCAAGCGAGCTCGGGCGACGAGCAAGTGCTCAACGCGCAACAGACGATCGACGCGAGCGGGCTCATCGACCTCACCAACAATCGTTCGTGGGAAGTTCGTAAGAGCCAAGACGGCGGCTTCGGCGGATTCTCCTGGGATTGGGACCTCACGATTCAAACGTGGGGATGTGCCGACGGTTCGACCGCGCCCAACTGAATTGCCTAGGCACCAAGCTGCTTCAGAACTGAAGTTGCGCGCAACTGAACTGGCGCCGAGCGCGCGAATTTAATGTAGCGTTCGCGACCATGGCGAACCCTACCGCAACTCTCGAAACGTCCCTCGGCAACATCGAAATCGAGCTCTTCGTCGATCAGATGCCGCTCACGGCAGGCAACTTCATCAAGCTCGCGAAAAGTGGGTTTTACGATGGCCTGCACTTCCACCGCGTGATCAACAACTTCATGCTGCAGTTCGGCTGCCCGCACAGCAAAGATCCCGCGAGCCCGCGCGCTGGAACGGGCGATAGCCCCAACGGCACGATTCAAGACGAGCACACCGCGAAGATCTCGAACGAGCCCGGTACGCTTTCCATGGCGAACACGGGCCGACCGAACAGCGGTTCGTGTCAGTTCTTCATCAACACCGTCCACAACTCGTACCTCGACTGGTTCTCGCCCGGTCCTTCGAAACACCCAGTGTTCGGCAAGGTGACGAGCGGAATGGACGTCGTGAAGAAGATCGAGTCGACGCCGACGTCGAGCGATCGCCCGAAGACGCCTGTGAAGATGAACAAAGTCACGGTTCACGAGAACTGATCGCGATCTCTGATCGCTGCGCGCAACGGCTCGTTCACTTCGCGTGAGCGGGCCGTTCGCTTTTCGGTCCTCGATCGCTCGGACTACTTGAACCACTGATCGGGAGGAGGAATGTAGATGCCGCCGGGGCCTGTTTTTCGGCCTTTTTTCTTCGGATCTTTCTCGCGCGCGTCCTTCGTGCGCGCGGCGTTCTTGTCGCGGGAAGTCTTGTCGTCTTTCGAGTCCCCTGCGCCGTCGACGCGTGCGTTCGGCGTCGGCAATTCTTTGAGATCGCCTTCGTTCAGAGAGGGGTCCGTTGCCGCGACATCCGACGAAGCGCTTCCATTCGCGCTTGGCGTCGCGGTGATCGTCCCGTGCGTGCCACTGGAGCCCCCGAACACGAGAAAGAGGAGCGCGAGCACGACGGCGACGCCCACCCCACCGATGATCGCGCGCGTGCGCCCGCTCAAGGACGCGAGACCTGGCGATGTCGGTCTAGGGAGACCCTGCAGTTCGAGCGACACCGCGTCGACGCGCGCGGTCGGTGCTACGGAAGCCTGCCGCACGGAATCCGTCATCGGAATCGGCGTGAGACCGGGAGGCAGGGTGGGACTGCGCTCGAACGACGCCTGATCGATCGCGACGAGGATGTCTTCCGCGGAAAGAAAGCGATCGTTTGCGAGACGAGCCATCAATTTCTCGACGAGAGCGCGCACGTTTTCGTCGACGGGCAAATCCAAGGGAAGCGCGGGCGGTCGCTCGTTGATCACGCGATCGCGCAGCAACGCCATGGTGTCGCCGGAAAAGGGACGCGTCCCCGCGAGCATCTCGAAGAGAATGACGCCGAGCGAATAGTAGTCGGTACGTTTGTCGACGACCTCTCCCATCGCTTGCTCGGGCGACATGTAATCGGGCGTTCCGAACACTTGTCCCGTCTGCGTGAGAATCTTGTTGGGATCACTCGCGGCCGCCGTCGTTTCAATCTTCGCGATGCCGAAGTCGAGCACCTTTACGCGCTCGCCTTCGCCGTCGAGCAACATGACGTTCTCGGGTTTGAGGTCGCGATGAACGATTCCTTTTTCGTGCGCGGCCGCTACGCCTTCGACGACCTTTCGCATGATGCGGAGCGCGCGATGCTGATCCACGGGCCCCTTGTCGATCTCGGCCCGAAGGTTCGTTCCGTCGATGTACTCGAGCACGAGGAAGAACGTGCCGTCGGGAAGGCGACCGAAGTCCGTGGCGGCAGCGACGTTCGGATGCTGAATGCTTCCCGCGGCGACCGCTTCACGCTCGAAGCGCGCGACGACATCGGCGTCACCGGCGACGGATGCGTGGAGCACTTTCAGCGCCACGATCTTCTTCATGTAGACGTGCTCGGCTTGATACACCGCGCCCATTCCACCTTCGCCGAGGGGCGCGAGGATCTTGTAGCGATCGCTGACGGTGGTTCCGGGTTCCAGACTCATGAAAGCTGCCTAGAAACGGCTACCACACCACGGGCAGTTCATCGATGCTCGCCGTGCACGTGCGCTCCAAACGACGCTCGAGGCGTTCGTTCAGGCTCTCGGCGCGTGCTCAGGGCTCTCGGCGCGAGTTCAGCGACTTTTTACGAAATGGCGCGAGGCTTCTTTGTCGCGTGCCGCCTTGGCGCCGTCCTCACGCGAGAACGTCTTGCCGCACTGCTTGCACTGAAAGTTCGTGAGCTCGGGCGCCTTGCCGCGCGCCTGCACCTTCCCGCAGTGAGGACACACGAGGCGCTGAATGCCAGCGCCGCTTCCACCCGAGAAGATAGGCATTCGAAAACGATGCCACTCGCGCGCGCGCGAAGCAAATCTCCTACGAGCTCGTAAGGGTCCTACGAGCTACGCGGACCGCCGCCTGAAGGGCCACGATTCGAGGGGCCCGAGGTCGAGCCGCCAGAAGGCTTGCCGTTGGGGCGTCCGCCAGATCTGCCGTGCGAAGGCTTTCCGCCAGAGAAGGGGCGTCCAGGCGCTCCGCCTTTCGAAGGTTTTGCGAACGCACGATTGCCGCGTTGCCCGAAGGGCAGATTCACTCCGTAGTCCGGAGGAACGAGACAGGTGGGCGCGCGTCCGATGAGATCGCTCCGCCCCACTTTGCGGAGCGCATCGCGCGCCAGCTCGTGGTGCTGCGGGTCCCAATAGAAGATGAGCGCCTTCATCATGCGCTTCTCTCGGAGCTCGGTCGCCGTGTAGACCGGCTCCATCGAAAGCGGATCGATCCCTGTATGATACATGGTCGTAGCGATCGCCATCGGCGTCGGGATGAAATCTTGAACCTGCCGCGGTCGCATGTCGTTGCGCTTCAAGTAGAGCGCGAGCTCGACGGTGTCTTTCAGGGTCGATCCCGGGTGACCGCTGATGAAGTAAGGGACGAGATACTGATCTTTGCCAGCCTCTTCGCTCGCTTGGCAAAAAGCCTGAGCGAAGCGCTCGTACGATTCGATGCCGGGCTTTTTCATCTTGTCGAGCACGTTGGGGTTGTTGTGCTCGGGCGCGACGGAGAGCTGTCCACCGGTGTGGTGTTCGGCGAGCTCACGAATGAATTCGGGGCTGCGTTCCGCGAGATCGTAACGAACGCCGCTCGCGATGAAGACCTTCTTGATGCCACGCTCCTCGCGAACGCTCTTCATGAGCTTGAGCAGGGGACCGTGATCGGTCACGAGGTTCTCGCAGACGCCGGGATGCACGCACGACAAGCGACGGCACGCGCTCTCGGTGCGCTCGTCCTTGCACGTCATCTTGTACATGTTTGCCGTCGGCCCACCGAGGTCCGTGAGGACGCCCGAGAAGCCTTCCATGCGCGATAGCTGACGAACTTCACGAAGCACGCTCGCTTCGGAGCGGCTCTGAATCACGCGTCCTTCGTGCTCGGTGATGCTGCAGAACGTGCAGCCGCCAAAGCAGCCGCGCATCGTCACGATCGAATGCTTCACCGTTTCGAAAGCGGGAATGCGCTCTTCGTAGCGAGGATGCGGCGCACGCTGGAAGGGCAGGTCGTAGAGCCCATCCATGTCTTCTTCGGAAAGAGGAAGCGCGGGCGAGTTGAAGTACACGGCTTGTTCGCCGTGAGCTTGCAAGAGCGGTCGACCGTTGTGCGGATTCGTCTCGTACTGAAACGCGCGCGACATTTTCGCGAAGGCTTCCTTGTTGCGCGCGACCTCTTCGTACGAAGGGAGAACGACCACTTTGCGATCGCGCACGAACTCGCTCGCATCGTTTGCAATCGGTTCCCAATCGGCTCGACGATTGATGACGTGCGCGGTGCCTCGCACGTCACGAAGCGCGCTCACTGGCTCTCCGGCGTCGAGCCTCCGCGCGATCTCCCAGATGGGTCGCTCGCCCATTCCGAAGACGAGAAGATCTGCCTTCGCATCGAGCAGCACCGAGCGGCGCACTTGGTTCGACCAGTAGTCGTAGTGAGCGATGCGACGCAGCGACGATTCGATGCCGCCGAGAACGACGGGCAACCCTGGGAACGCTTGGCGCGCGAGATTCGAATAGACGATGCTCGCGCGATTCGGACGGAGATCGTTGCGGCCACCTGGCGAATACTGATCTTCGCCGCGCACCTTCTTTTGCGCCGTCAGTTTGTTCAGCATCGAGTCGAGGTTGCCCGCACTGATTCCGACGAAGAGCCGAGGCGTACCCATCTCTTTCATCGCATCCGGCGTCTGCCAATCGGGCTGCGCGATGAAGCCGACGCGGTAGCCGCGGCCTTCTAGAAAGCGCGCGATGAGCACGGGGCCGAAGGCGGGATGATCGACGTACGCGTCGCCCGAGACGATCAAAATGTCGATCGCGTCCCATCCGCGTGCGTTCATTTCCTCCCGAGTGGTGGGAAGAAAAGAGCCGCGAGAGGGTTGGCGATCCGATCGCTTGCGAAGTTGAGTCAGGGACACGGGAGGGCGCGAAGTGTGGGCTGAAACTGAAAGCGCCGCCACTTTTCTCGGGCGTTTTCACGGACTTTTCGTCGAGTCGTCGGAGGGAACGCGAGGGCTTCCGGCTCGGCTTCTCCGAAGCGTGCTTTTACGGCTCGCGTCGAGACGACGACGAGCGCCGCAGGCAGCGGAGTGCGCACTTTCGTTCGCGCTTTCGCACTAAGCGTCTTTAAGGTTTCACCGAGTGGCCGCCTTGTAATTTTCCTGTCTCGACCTAGATTTGACAGGCAATTCGAGAGCTGGTGCTCAAAAAGAGCTTGCCGCTCCCACTACGATGGAGACATGAAAAGCATATGAGGAACCTCTTCGGCGGACTGCTTTCGGTCGTGATCGCTTCGCACCTTCTTGGCGCGTCTGTCGATCCGACGAAGCCCGTTCCGTGGAAGGTTTCTTCGTCGATGGATCCGACGAAACCGGTCCCGTGGAAGCTTGCGTCTGTCGATCCGACGAAGCCTGTTCCGTGGATCGCCTCCTCCGAAGACCCCACGAAGCCCGTCCCCTGGAAGAGCACCTGAAAAACGAATACGTCGCCTCTGCTTTGCGAGGGCGACGATTCGTTTTTCCGTGATGCTGGTGATCTAGGGGACGAGCGCAGTTTCTTTTTGCGCGCATTCGCGGGGCCGTCCCCTGGAGAGCACCTGAAAAACGAATGCGTCGCCTCTGCTTTGCGAGGGCGACGATTCGTTTTTCCGTGATGCTGGTGATCTAGGGGACGAGCGCAGTTTCTTCTTGCGCGGGGCCGTCCCCTGGAAGAGCACCTGAAAAACGAATGCGTCGCCTCTGCTTTGCGAGGGCGACGATTCGTTTTTCCGTGATGCTCGTGATCTAGGGGACGAGCGCAGCTTCTTTTTTCGCGCATTCGCGCGCGGGCCGCGACGCCTAGTTGCAGCCGCTTCTCGAGGCTCCGGCCTTGGACTCGGAGATCGTGGCGTCCGTTTCCCAGTGAACGATGCGTTGGAGGTCCGCGAGGCGGTACCACGCGCAGGGACCGTGCGAGCCGTAGCGTTCGGCTTCGAGGCGCGCGGCAGCCACGCGGTCGCGTCCGACGGGCTCCCAATTTTTGAAGAGGCCCGCAGCGTCGTTGGCGCCATCCGTTTCGTCGAGGACCGGGTCTCGACCTTCGATGACGACGGGCCGCGCGGGAGCGCGGTCGAGGGGGCTGAACGAGACGGAGAGCGCACTTGCGGCGACGAGCGCGGTCGTGATGCTACGACCGAGATAAGACGGCCAGCGATCGTTCGCGCGACGAAAGGCGACGAGGAACGCCGCGAGAACGAGCGCCGCATAGATAACGTAGAAGAACGTCGTTCCATCGAGTCCGACCCATTCGCCCGCGTGATGAGGCACGAACCCGGCGCGAAGAGCGGGAATCGCAAAGATGGGGATCGGCCTTCCGATGGGCTCGGGAAGCGAGTTGTAGAGCATCGAAAGCGTGCCTGAAACGAGCACACTCGTGAGCGCGAGGCCTCCCGCGATCGCGCGCGCGGTCCACCTTCGAAAATGCGAGTCACCGGCGAACGTCTCGAGGGCGATCAATGCGAGGAGCGCAAAGAACGGCGGCGCTGCGCCGAGGTAGCGCGGACCGATCGTCCAACCGCCGCGCCACGCATGCGCAGCGCTCACGGTGATCCAAAGTGCACCCATCGCGAGCAGCGAGAAAAATACGAGGCGTCGCGAATGCCAGCGATCCGCTCGCGTTCCTCTCGCGAGAAGCAGCCCGAAGACCACCGCACCAAACCCGAGCACCATGAAGGGGCTAAGGGGGAAGAAGCCGAACGATTTGCTCCAGCTGATCTGCGTGAACGCCGTCAGGTCGGGGCGCTCCATTCCGAAGAGTCCGTGTGCGTGCACGCTCGCGAACGATGGGTTCTCCATCATCTTGTGTCCGGGCGTCAGCGGATTGCCGAACGACAGCCACTGGAACGTCATCAAGAAGATCACGTTGAGCGCCGCGCCGAAGCCAAATGCGAGCAGACGTGTCGGTCGATAGAACACGATCGCGCCGATAAGACAGAGAAGCGCCGTCACGGGAAACGCGTGGTATTCGAGGAGGGTCGTCAGCGTGGCAAAGAAGCCTGAAATGAAGGCGATCGATAGCCTTCGATCTTTCGCGAAGCGACGCGTGCGCCATTCGTCGAGAAGGAGAATGAACGGCACGAATGCAGCCACAGCGAAGAGCGAATGGCTCACGTACATCAGCGAGTACGCGAGATAGTTCGTCCCGACACCGACCGTGACGACGGCCGCAAGGCGCAGCGTCTCGTCGGGACTCACTTTGCGCAGGCGACGCTCGAGCCACACGAGAAAGAAGAAACAGGGGAGGGCGACGACGAAGAGTCGCAGCACGAACGTAGACGTGCGCAGCCACGTGATGCGCTCTTCAGGCGGCGACGTGAGCGTGGGTACGTTGCGCCCGAAGAGCGGCGCAATCTTCGTGTACGCCCAATAAACGGGCACGCCCATGAAGCTCACGGCCGGCCCCTTCACGGAATAGTGCGTCGAGTGCGCGGGGTCGAACCAGCCCGGTGGAGGCTCTGCGCGACTCAAGCGCAACGTCTCTCTCGAGAAGAGATCGCGAAACGCGATGCGTGGAACCTTTGGGGAAACGAGCGCCATGTCGTTCGTCCATCCGTGACGCTTCAACACTTCTTCGAGCGAGAGCGTGTGCTGCTCGACGAGCGCCATCGTCATGTACGTGCGAACGTTCTCGTTCGGGTTGTTGACCCACGCGATGTACGGATAGACCGTCGTAAAGACGAGGAAGAGGCACGCGAAGACGACTCTCCTTACGAGGTTTCCCTTCGCGGCGCGCACGCGCTCCTTATAAGCGACGGACCATTTGAGCGCAGCGTCGATTCACTCGGGCCCCCGCTCCGCTTGAGGGGCGCCGAGCGAATCGGCGCTGCTGCGCTCTAGGTGTGTCCGTGCGCTTATCCCTTATTTGTTTTTCGCGGCCTTCGCCGCGAGGGTCGGACGGGTTAGGCGGCTCGCGGAGATAGACGGCCCGAGGTGCGTGGCGCAATATGCTGCAATTTCATAATGTTACACGACATGTTCGTCGTGGACGTCGCTTGACCCACGGCATCCGACACTTGAACACACATTCAGCAAAGGCAATTCTCGCGCAGGGCCGCGAAAAAATACGGACTTTCGTGGCAACTGTCTTGCTTGCGGTGCGGGAGCCATGGAGCTAGCTTTCGCTCCCCAATTTCGGTCGCCTGCTGACGTAGCTCAATGGTAGAGCACCGGTTTTGTAAACCGGCGGTTGGGGGTTCAATTCCCTTCGTCAGCTCAAGAACGAAAAAACGGAAAATCGAGAACGCTCGAAGCAGCAGCCGAAGTAGTACCGACAACACTGAAACGAGTAGAAGCGAAGGTCGAAAAGAAGAACGCGAAGAGTGAAGGAAGTCGAGATGTTTTCGACCTACAAAACAAGGCGCTTTCGAAGTTGAAGTAAAAGTACGGAGGGTTGCCCGAGTGGCCAAAGGGAGCAGACTGTAAATCTGCCGGCTTATGTCTTCGATGGTTCGAATCCATCACCCTCCACCGACCGACGCGATTGAGAAAAGAACAGAAGTAAAAACCCCTCGTGAAGTGTTCGAGGGGCGTTACGCGAAGTCGAAAGTGAAGACGGAGAGAGGAAACCAACCCTCGAAGCGTCGAATGTTTGCAGCAGGCAGTAATCGCGGGAGTAGCTCAGTTGGTAGAGCGTCAGCCTTCCAAGCTGAACGTCGCCGGTTCGAACCCGGTCTCCCGCTCCAACATTCGCAGTACCTCTAGTTTACGAACCAAGCATCACCCTTCCAAAAACATTGCCCAGCTAGCTCAGTGGTAGAGCACTCCCTTGGTAAGGGAGAGGTCATGAGTTCAAGCCTCATGCTGGGCTCAGAAGTAAAACCCCAAACGGCGAATCCTCGAACAGCGCCGTCCCGACCGACCAAAGCTTCAGCAGCGAACCTCTAGGAGAATAAAGTCATGGCGAAAGAGAAATTTCAGCGAACCAAGCCCCACGTGAACGTTGGCACCATCGGCCACATCGACCACGGGAAGACGACCCTCACGGCGGCGCTCGTGAAGGTGCAGTCGAAG
>JAHFDV010000166.1 GCA_023248815.1 Myxococcales bacterium | reverse complement strand
AAGCGGCGCAGCCACTTGTATCCCGTCTGACGGGAGATCCCGCTCGCGCGGCAAAGAGCTGCGACATTCGCTCCCTCCTCGCTCGCTTTCTCAACGAACTCCATCTTCAAACTCATGACTCGGCAATCCTTCCAGGCCATACGACCTGCGAAGCACTGTCAGCGATGTCGTGGCATAGAAAGTGTCAGCGATGTCCTGGCACCAGACCAAGTTGGAACACGAACACCCGATTGGGGAGGAGGAGGTCGACGGCGACTGGGACTGGGATGAGGAGGCCGACGAGGATGAGGACAGCGAGAGAACGGGTGTCGCATTGGTTGCGACGCCCGACCCCCGAGCCGCTACCGCATCAGCCCCGCAAGCAGCGCGCTCAACCGCGCCGCCAGCTGCTGCACTCGCGCACTCGCTTCGCTCTCGCAGAAGCCCATCACGCATGCGAGATCGAGCGCCGCCGCCGTCTCGCACGCGCTCGCGCGGGCGCAAGCGAAGTACCGCCGCCGCATCCGTCCGCTTCGACTCGGCAGCCCCTCCGCCGTCTGCAGAAACGCGCTCTTCGAAGCGCGCCCAGCTTGAGCACGAAGCTCCGCATCGCGATCTCCGCCGCCTTTACCGCGAGCGCCGTATCCTTGGCGACCTCGTACGCGGCCGTCTTCTGAAAGGACAATCGGCAATCCGCATCGTCGTTCACGTTCCGTTCTCCTCGAAGTCCAAATGGAACTTTGGAACGCATGCTCGATCGAGTCCGGCTGCGACGGCGACGGCGACGGGTCGATTCCGAAGATCGAGAAAGAGAACGCCCGAGGCGGCACGAAGCGAAGGAACAGACTCCCCCAGGCGTCCGTTGCCTCGCAGTGCCAAATCCACTCCCAGAACTGCTCCGCACAGCAATCCGTCTCTTGCTCTACGCGTTCGTAGTATGCCTCGTACACGAGATCGCGCACGCGGTCGTCGCGACGCTCGCCGGCGGCGAAGTATCCGGAATGTACGTCACACCCTGGTTCGGCTTCGTGAAGCTGACGCGTGAGCCCGCATCGCTCCTCGGAAATTGCCTCACGGATCTCGCGGGGCTCTTCATCAATCTAGTGATGGGAGGCTTCGCACTTCATTTCGCGCGACGCGAGGCCACCGCGTTCCCACTCCGCAAGCAACTGTCTCTGTTTGCGGCAGTCTCGATCCTCGGCACTCTCATCTACTTCGTGAGCTCCCTCGTGACGAATTTCGGCGATGCATTCTCATTCGTCGATCGACTCGGCGTGCATCGAACCTTGCGGCTCACGCTCATTGCAGGGGCGCTCGCGAGTTTTCCGTTCGTCACTTACTTGGTTGCGCGTCCGTTCGGGTTGGCGTTGAAGGCAGAGTTTCCGGAGAGCTCCTATATTCGGCGTGCTCGCCATGCGTTGAGCACGGTCGGCCTGGCAGTCGTGGCCATCTACGCAAGCGCTCTCGCTTGGGAATCGTATTCAGATGTGGCCATCAGCGTCGTTCGGCCCGTCCGCTCTCGAATCAGCATCAATGACGGCGGCCCAAGCCTCCACCACCGAGCGATCGAGCAGAAGCGACAGCATCCGGACCTGTCAGAAGAGGACGCCTTTCACGCGGTACTAGAAGCGAAGCGCGCCGAGATTCCGGACAAGCGGATCTTGCTATTGCTGCCCATACTGCTTGGAGTTGGGAGTCTTTTGGCCTTGAGGACATCGCGCCCGACGCGTCGCCTGCAAGCCTAGCCATCCGTCCCGTCGTCGCCTCCGTCTCTCTCTCCCTCGATCCTTCGGAATCGATCCCTCGCAGTCGGCCTCGATCAAGCGTGCGGCGCGAAGTTGCATCGCGCATCGCGCATTCGACGCAATGCCCCGCCTCCCCCGCGTGCCCTACCGCACCATCAGGAGCCGTTACGGCTTCGCGACCTTCATCACCGTTCCGCCCGCCTGATTCGCCCAGTAGACGAAATTATCGTCCAACACGATCTTCGTAGGCATCACCAAGTTGGTGGCGAGCACCTTGACCCCACCCGTTCCATCTTTGCGCATCGCCAGAATCCGCGCTTCGAATCCGCTCGACCCGCTCTCGCTCACGTAGATATTGTCCGCATCCAACGCGACCGCGTACGGCCTGACGACCTCCGCAAAACGCACCGCAGCCCCGCCGGCGCGAGGAGCGCGAATCACCGCGTCCGCATAGAAATCGGCGACGTACGCGTCCGTTGAGTCGATGTCGAGATAGATCGGATATCGAAGGCCACTCATGACCGTCTCCGGCGTAGCCTGCGTTCCGTCTTTCTTCGTGCGGAGGACGGTGCCGTCGGGTGCTCCCGCGTCCGGTCCGGCGACCTGAGTTCCGATATTCGACCAGTAGACGTACTCGTCCCTCAGTGCGATGCCGAACGGATAGTAAGACGTCGGCGCAGGCGCCAGGTTGACCGCAGGCTCGGTTCCGTTTCGCGACGCGCGGAATAACCCCGGCGCATTGATGTCCGTCCAAAGAATCTGATCGCCGTCAGCAACGACGTCATTCGCGCCGATCTTTCCCTCTGCGTGGCGCACGGTGGGTGGCGTCGCGAGATTCGGCGTCTGCAAGATTCTCCCGCCAGCCGTGTCCGCGTAGACGATGCCGTGCGCATCGACGAAGACGCCGTTCACGGCGCCAGAATTTTCTGGAACGAGGACGAGGCCTGTTCCGTCCACCTTCGTGCTTCTGATGCTCCCCGCATCGGTCGCATTGGCGCGCCGCCCCCAGTAGACGCGGTCTTGATAAACAGCGATCCCAAATGGCGTCGGACTGGTCGCGATGAGGAACGGCTGACAAACGCTCGCGGAACAAATTCCGCCTCCACACGAGTGAAAGCAGCGACCACAGTGGTCTGGGTTGGCCGTTGTGTCGGTCTGCGCTGTGCACGCTGGGGTCGCGTCCGCCGCGTCGCCATCGACCTGAATGACATTCGAGTCGACTGCCGCAGCATCACCCGGCGAGGTATCCGTCCTCACGTCCGCGAACGAGCCGTCGAGATTGTCGCCCACGAAAAGCGGACCCTCGTCGTCACCGCAAGCCACGGACACAGCAGTTGCGGAGAAGACACCCATACTTGCGAAGGCGAGGACAGAACGACGAAACTTCATGTGCCTGTAGTGTAGCGGGCACGAATTTCGGCTCACGGATGAGTTCAAAAGGCGTATCCGATGCCGAGGGACGTGGAGCCGTGGAGGCCACGTGTCCTCACCTCGTACCCTTCCCCGATACCGCGAAGGCTCGAAAGATAACCGCCGATCTCGCCGCTCACGTCGATGACGAAGCTATTCAATTTCAAGCTCGCGCCGGCGAGGGCGGAAGGACCACCGAGGAAAGCGCCTAGGCTCTCGCCCTGAACGGAGATGTCTGTCGGTGTACCGGACAAGCGCGCGTATCCGACACGCGCACCCCCACCGAATCTCGCGTGTAAGTTGCGACTGCCGATCCGATAGAACGCTGCGCCGAGCACCGTCGCGTTGGACACGTTGACCGATCCCTGCGGGGCATCGAGCGAGGCCATCTCGAAGTCGGCGCCGAAGGCCAATGAAACCGATGACTTCGTGTGATGAAGCCAACTGCCGCCGAATCCGAAGAGCGGCGCTCCCAAATTGGTGAGACCGCCAACGGTGCCATGCGCCGTAACCTCGTTGGCTTTGAGCGACGAGCTCTCGCGACGATCGGGCGCATTGCGCTGGACGACGAGCTCGCGCGCCGCGACTCTCGCCTCCTTCATCGCGATGGGCTCGGTCGCCGCAGTAACATCAGGCGCATCTTTCTCGGGCTTGGCGGAAAGCTCTAGCCAACTCGCAAACACGAGCTCGCTCGTCGCGATGGCGAGCAAGCGCTCCCTCCCTTTGCGTCCTACGAGCGTCACCGTGCGCGAAAGTGATTTGTCGGTGAGCGGATCGTCCACGACGATCTTCGCCGAAGCGTCCGTGCACGTGATGCTGGCCTGGGTGCTGCTCTCGTTCGGCTCAGGTCCAACCGTCGCTCCCAGCTCCAAGGCAACGAGCTCACGGATCTTTTCCTCGGAGACGTTCGCGCACGTGGAGATCGCCACCGTCACGCGGCGCGCGGACGAAATTGAACCCGACTCCGCCCCGAGAGCCACCCTATCCATCGGCCAAACTGCAGCCGCCAGTGCGAGGCCAGAGGCCCACGCAAGCTCGCGGCTCATTCGATGAGTCCACCCATTCGGCGAACCGTCTGTGCACGCACACCTTGCGGAAAGGTTTTCAGATAGAGCTCCGCGCGCCCTTTCGCGCGTTCCGTGTCCCCTGCCCGGTTCGCCGCCTCGACCTCACGACCCAAGGCGTCGTCCGCGAGAGGACCCGTCGGTGCAAGTTCATATGCCTCGCGAAACTTGTCGGCAGCTTCGCGCGGCTTCGCGAGATCATCGAGATACACCTTACCCAAGGTGAATGCTGCCATCGGAGCTCGCACATCTCCCCTGTGCTTCGCGAGAACCTCTTCCAAGGGGCGCACGGCCTCCTGCGAATGATGGCTCTTACGCGCGACATCTGCAGCGAGCAGAAGGTCTTCCGGCTCATCGCGCACAGAGCCCGGCCCCGCGCTTTCCAGCAGCTGATGCGCCACTTCGTAGCTACCCCGCTCTGCTGCCCCTCGCCAGTCGGGCCCCGTGTGCAGTCGCTTCTTTTCTTGCGCGACCGTTGCCGTCGGCACCGCCGTCTCTTTCACAGCAATACTTGCACTGGGAACGCTCGATTCGCTCAGCGAAAACGTCTTCGTTTGACCTTCCTCGAGTTCGGTCATTCCGAGATTGAAGGCAACGTGGACGCGGCCTCGGGTCGCCGTGATCGTCGCGACATTCTCCGCGCGCGTGATCTCGAACGTCGCATCTTCGGCGTCGACTCGCAGCGAGCCTATTTCGACCTCGGCGGGTGGAACAGCGCGAACGACATTGAATCGCGCGTGCCCGCGCACGAGCTCGAGACGATCCGAGCGTCGCGTTAACACGGCGGTCTCGGCGACTGGACCGATGACTTCGAACTCGAGTGGTCGAACGGATTCGACCGGCATCGTCTTCGGAAAATCGACCACGTTCGCTACGGGCGATGCTTCCTTGGCCGTCTTTGCGACTTGGATTCCAACAAAAGCTAGCGCAGCGATCGATGCGACACCGACGGCTACGCGAGCGCGATCACGGTTCCGCTTTCTACGATGCAATCCGCGCAACGCGCCGTTCGATCGGACGTCGGTCCATTCGATCGCAACGAGATCTCCGAGCCCTTCGAGCTTTCTTTCGAGCTCACTCATTCTGCACCCTCCAACTTGGCTTTTTCTTCGCTCAGCGCCACGGGAGGCTTGGGATCGCCACTCGAGACCGTGCCGTCACCGATCACCTTTGAAAGCGTTTGGTGTGCGCGCGCGATGCGGCGCTTGGCCGTCGCGAGCGAGCAGTCACAGAGCTCCGCAACGCGTTCGAGCTTCTCCCCCTCCACATAGCGAAGGAGCCACGCCGTGCGGTCATCCGCCGGAAAACCGTCGAGAGCGGCGTAGACGCGGCTCAGCATCGCGCGCTCCTCCGGAGTTGCGCCGGGTGCAGCCAGACGGTCGTATTCAGGAGTTTCATCGAGGTGGAGGAAAGCTTTGAACCGCCTCGCGCGAATTCTCTTTCGAGCAACGCGCACGGCGACCGTAGCTAACCAACCCTTCAGTGCCTCCGGGTCCCGGATTCGGCTCACCCCTTTTGCAGCAATGAGGAAAACTTGCTGCACACAATCGTCTACATCCGAATCCCGACCCAGCAGGCGAATGCAGATTCGCGCCACGTAGGGCGAATATTGCCGAAATGCTTGGTCGAGATCGATCTCCCCCACGCGGGGATCATATCGCAGAGCGCTATCCGAATTGGGCAGCAATCGTGCGTCGCCTGGGACTCATGCCGCGGGGGCGCCACGCCGCGATGTCGACTGCCTTACAAGCCCGACTACGAGTGCCATTAGAGCGTCGAGGGGATTCCGCTAAGCACGAGCAGCTTGCCGCCAAGAGTGCGAGAGCCGTCGACCCTAGCCTCGCGGGTGAAAAATTGAAGTCGCAGCTCCGTGGATGACGGGCTAGCCATTCGCAGCCGCAACGATTCGATCGAGATCGGACTTTGCAAGACCAGGGTGAACGGGCAGCGCGACGAGTTCAGCGCACGCCCGCTCCGTTTCATGAAGAGCATAGGAACGTCCCAGCGACGCTCGCAGGTACTCATGTGCGTAGGCGGGCTTCTCATAAAAGATCGCAGTATCCACGCTCGCTGCGGCAAGCCGCTCCTGCAGCTTCGCTCTCTCTTTTTGAGAGCCTGTGCGAACGCAGTAGTGGTGGTACGCGTGCCGAGCCCACGACATTTCAGCGGGAGTTTCGATCGATGAAAGGCCTTCGCCTAGGTATCGTGCGTTGCGGCGCCGCGCTTCTGTGTACGAATCAAGCCGCCGAAGCTGGGCCCTCCCGATTGCTGCTTGGACCTCACTCATTCGATAGTTGAAACCGGCAGCGCCGAAATCGTCGCGTGCGCGGGCGCCATGTGATCGGAGCATGCGGGCGCTTTCCGCCACGGACTTCTGATCCGTGACGATCATCCCGCCTTCTCCAGTCGTGATGTTCTTGGTCGCATAGAGGCTGAAGCAGGCAGTTCCTGTTCGTCCGATTGGTTCTCCATTGAAGGAAGCACCGATCGCCTGGGCGGCGTCCTCGATCAGGACAATGGAGCGCGCACGCGCGATCTCGCGCAGGGAAGCCAAGTCGCACGGATGCCCGAACAGATGCACCGGTAGGAGCGCGCGCGTCTTGGAAGTGACCGCGTCCTCTACGAGTGAGGGAACGATATTGAACGTCGCAGGATCGATGTCGACGAACACGGGAACAGCACCGACATGGAGAATCGCGTTAATCGTCGCCTGGAAAGTGAACGGACTCGTAATGACTTCGTCGCCGCGACCAACGCCGTGGGCGATGAGTGTGAGATGAAGTGCGGCGGTCCCCGAAGACACGGCGACGGCATGACGAGCGCCGAGAGCCGAAGCGAATTCCTCTTCGAAGAGGCGTCCTTCCTCCCCCTTCGCCAGTGTCCCGGAATCGAGGACACGAAGAACGGCCGAGCGTTCTTCCTCGCCGACGCTCACCTGGGAAATCGCAATCCGCTCGGCAGAGTCACAGCCTCCGACCTTTACGTCGTTCACTTCGGCTTCTTTCCGCTCCGCTTCATCTCAAGGTATTTGACGTCGATGAGCGTTTGCATCCAAAGCCCTTGAAGCGTGTGAAAGGCAAGCGCCTCCTTCCCGTCTAGAACACCGCCCTGCAAAATGGTTCGATAGCCGAAGTAGAGCCACGGTCGAACGAGAGGAGGAAGGCGCTTCCAAACACGCTCGCGCACCCATCGTTTCCGCTCAGTCTGACTGCCGAGCATCCGCGGCGGCAACGCGTTGTCATCTTCGCCGCTCAGAAGGAGCTCGGCCTCTGCTGCTGCGTAGCGATCGTGCTTGGCAATCCAGCGCGCAACATCGTTGTGATCTTCGTGCATCAAGTCGAACTCAAGCTCGCCGGTCTTACCCTCGACGATGACGTGTTCGTTGATTTGCCGCTCCTCGACGCGCGAGAACTTGCGTCGAAAGAGGCGAAGAATCCACACGGGGTAATAGCCGCGCTTTATCCACTGGCCGAGCCAGATGAGACGACGCTTGCAGTAGAACCCGTTCTCGGTCGGGTCCGACGCAAGTACACGAGAGATCTCTTCGCGCAGCTCAGATGACACCCATTCGTCGGCGTCCAAGAAAAGCATCCACTCCGACTCAATCGGCAGCGCCGAGATCGCGTGGTTGCGCTGACGCCCGTAACCGTCGAACTTTCGTTTGAATACGGTCGCTCCGAGAGTCTCGGCAATCTCGACCGTCTTGTCGTCGCTGAACGAGTCGAGAACGAAAATCTCGTTTGCCCATCCCCGCACGGATTCGATCGCCTGCGCGATGTTTTTCTCTTCGTTGAACGTGAGGATTACAACGCAAACATCGGCGCGAGAGACATCGGAACTCACGCGTTCGACCCTAGCAGAGTGAGTCCGCAGTCGAAAGCGTCCGCCATCAGCCCTTCGCGCGGACCGCAGGAGTTCCACGATAGGGATCGCCTAGTTTCCGACCGAGAGCGGTGAACGGAGACTCGATCGTGCGGAAGAGGACTTCGGCGATGGCGACCGAGGCCGCAACGACTGCGAAGTACAGTGAGAAAGCATTCAGCGCTCCGGGTCGGTTGAAGGCAGGAAGCTTCGAGATCGCGTTCGCACACAGAATGTGCATCAGATAGATTCCGTAGGAACGCCGTCCGATGTACGTCAAAACGGGAGCCTCGAGCGCACGTCCCCAGAGTCCGCGCGGTCGTATCAAGAGGCTGGTCTGTGCCAGCGCAAGGGAGACCGCGTAGAGGGCCGAACGTCTCAGTGTATATCCACCTGGTACAATCACGAAGCCGATCCAGAGGAGCATCACGACGCTCTGAATTGCAGGCTTCCCTAGTACCGCAAGAGCGTTGAAGCCCTTCTCGGAGTCCAAAAGGATTGCGATCAGACATCCAAGCAGGAGCTCGCCGTAGCTCCCTCCGAACGCGTGGGGGAACTTCAGCACATATTCGAGCGTCCAGAATATCGCGACCAAAGACGTTGCGACGACCACGCGTTGCATTCGGGTAGAGAGCGCGCGAAACGAGATGAGAGGCCAAAGGGCATAGAACTTCTCCTCAATCCCGAGGGTCCATGTATGGCCGAGGACAGGAGAGCCGGGGTAGACGACCTGCGCGTACTCGTTGAGATAGAGCAGAAAGAATGGCAAGCGGTGATAGAAGTCGGCGCGACGCTGAGCGATCCCCTCCCCTCCCAGCACGTGTAGAACAAGGCCGTAGAGAACGAGTGTGGTGAGGTAAAGGGGCGTGAGTCGAAAGAGCCTTCGAATGTAAAAGGCCTTCAGGTTGACGCGCCCATTCCTCCGGAGCTCGCGCAGCGCGAGCGTCGTAATGAGGAATCCACTCAGAATGAAGAAGATCGGGACGCTGCACGAGAAGTCGAAGTGCGCCCACAGCCATCCGGGCGATGGCGGCGCGATGTGGACGGTGATGACGAGCAGCACAGCGACCGCACGAAGTCCGTCCAGCGCCGGGAAGTGTTTTTCGGACCGGAAACCGTCGAAAGTGAGACGGTCATTAGTTCGAGCGCTCGTTTGCGTTGAAGTCACTTTGCAGCACACCTACCGCAGCCGGGCATTTTTTCATATGTTCCAACGATGAGGCCGATGCGGATTGCGCACATTGTTGCTTCGGTGGCGCATGAGGCCAGCGGGCCCTCCGAGTCTGTCGTGGGCTTGACGAAGGCACTGGCTGCGCGCGGACACGAAGTGAGCCTGCATGCGATCGGCGACACGCCTGACGTGCCGGGTGTCCGCGTCGTGCGGTATCACCACGACTTTCCTCGGGTAGCCTGGAACGCTTGGTGGTCGACTGAAATGCTGATCGGACTCTTCCGCGAAAGCAGGAGCGTCGACGTCTGGCACAATCATAGTCTTTGGCTGCCGCCCAACATCTATCCCACGCTCGTTCCCGCTTTCACGCGCGCACGGCTCATCACATCCCCACGAGGAACTTTATCTCCGTGGGCGCTCGCCCATTCTCGACAACGCAAGCGCGCCGTGTGGAATCTTGCTCAAAAGTGGACGCTTCGGATGAGCGCGGCGCTCCACGCAACGTCTGCGGAAGAAGCAGCGGACATTCGTCGAATGGTTCCGGGCAAGAAAGTGGTTGAGGTTCCAAACGGCTTCGCTCCGTCGTCGAAAGAGATAGTAGAGCGGTCAAAAACCGTGCTGTTCCTCGGAAGGCTGCATGAAGTGAAAGGTATCGACCTGCTGATCGACGCATGGGCGCGAGTAGCTCCAACGCATCCCGATTGGAACTTGCGCATCGTCGGTCCTCCCTCGGCCTACGGCGAACGACTACGAGCGGACGCACGCGACCGCGGTATCGAGAGAATCACCTTCGACGGTCCGCTATACGGGAGCGACAAGCACCGGGCGTACGCAAGCGCGAGCGTCTTCGTCCTCCCTTCGCACAGCGAGAACTTCGGAATGGTCGTTCTTGAGGCATTGGCTCAAGAGACGCCAGTCATCGCGAGCCGAGGTACCCCGTGGCAAGCCCTCGAATCCTCGGGCTGTGGAATGTGGATCGATGCGAGGTCGGAGCTCGCTAACGCACTTGTGAGGCACATGGACCTCCCGACAGCTGACGCAGCTGAAATGGGAGGACGAGGGCGTGCTTGGGTCGAGCAGGACTTTAGCTGGGACGCAATCGCGCTCAGAATGGAAGTGGAACTGTATCGGCCAGCATTCGAATGACAACCCTTGGTTCAAGCGTGAAGACCGCCTTCAACGAATGCTGCGACGCGAACGTGATCAACTGATTGACAGCGTTGAGGCGGAAAGTAGCTTCTCACCCATGACGGCAGCAACGCGCTTCGCGATCGACAATTGTCCCGTGTGCTCCGACTCGGATGCTGCCCCCTGGCTATCAGCTGCCGGGTTCGAGTTGGTGAAGTGCAAGCGCTGCGGTCACCATTACGCGACGGAGGCGTTTGCGACAGATGTCTTAAGCTCCGAGTACTATGACGAGAGCGACGACGCAATGCGCGCTCGCGCTGTGGAGTCGAAGCGCGAGCGCTACTTCGCCGATTACCTGCCTCTCCTCCAAGCTGCAGGTGTGAAC
>JAHFDV010000545.1 GCA_023248815.1 Myxococcales bacterium | reverse complement strand
ACTGCCGGCGAGGAGAGCTCCGAAACGCACGCGATCGACTCGCTCGACGAAGACACTCCGGCGCCGATCGACGTCCCGAACGACAGTCCTCGTGAGCCCGAGCGCGACGATTCGAAAGATCCTCTGGCCCCATCGCTTCCGCGCGCAGTCGTGAAACGAGCGCGCGCGTCCTCGAAGATCAATCGCGCCGCGAGCGCGGAGAGCGCCGAGAATGAACCTGTCGTCGGCGCAGTCGGCGAGCGAGCCGCAAGTGATCTCGCCCTCACGTTCACGCGCTTTTTGCCCCAAATTACGAGCGCGGATGCTGCTTGGAGCCACGCGCCCTTCGGAGCATTGCCGGAGGCGACGGTCGTCCTCGGCCTTTCGGACGACGGAAAGATGTCACTCGTGTCGGTCACGGGTGGTGGCGATCTCATGTCGCGCGCGGTCGGTCGTACGGTGATTCTCTTTCAGCAACGCAGCTTCACCGCGCATGGCCATCGCGTGACGGCTCACATCCGCGCGCGCATCTCACGCGATGCCGTTCATGACGACGTTCATGGTGATGTGTTTGCGATCGGCGCGCGCTACGAGGATCACGCCGGCCACGCCTTCTTCTCGCTCTCCGTCGGACGGCGAATCGACTTCGAGCTGCGCGTCACAGAGAAGTAGCCGCGGCGAATGCAAGACGAGAGGTTCGGGCCAAGTCGCGACGCGATTGGCAGCCCCGGCACACGTTGGCACACGTTGCTGCTCGGCAATTCGCTGATATCGTTGATCTATATCGTGGCACCGCGTCTGCAACAGGGGCTTCGGATCTTCGGGGAAGGTCCAGATCTTTGCGGACACATTTTTCGCGGACAATGAGGAGACGAAAGCGATGAGAAAACTCAATCGACGAACGCAACGATTCGCAGCGAGCGGCATACTCTTCGCCGCGCTCGCCGGATGTTCTGCCGGAATGGGGGAGACGGTAGACGATGTCGACAACGGCTTCGAGTCGGATGACCCGAGCGGTGACCGCGGTAACCAACGTGGAGGCGGCGCTGTCAACGACAGTGCCTCCGCCGATGCGGGCGCTTCGCCGGCGTCCGAACAAGGCTCCAAAGATGCCGCGCGTGTCGTCGAAGAAGCGGACATCGTGAAGCAAGACGGCAATCGCCTCTATGCACTCTCTCGTTACGGTGGCCTCGCCGTGGTCGACATCACGAACCCGGATCAGCTGAAGCTCATCGGTAGGAAGCGAACCGAAGGCATTCCTTTCGAGATGTACGTCCGCGACGGCCGCGCATACGTGATGATGAACAATTTCGGACGCTATGTTCGCGACAGCGCGAGCCCGTACGGTCGCTGGGTCGAGAGCAGTGAGATCCTCGCGCTCGACATCTCGAACCCGACCACGATCTCCGAGATCGCGCACTTCGACGTTCCAGGCTCGATCAGCGACTCACGCACTGTCGGCGACGTGCTCTATCTCGTGACCTACGAGAACGGGTACTGCTGGGGCTGCGGCACGGGCAACGGGACGATCGTCACCTCGTTCAACCTTGCGAACGGAGCGATCTCCAAAGTCGATCAGCTCGCCTATCGCTCACAGGACGCCTCCTACTCCTGGTCGCAGCGCTCGGTTTCGGCGACGAACGAGCGTCTCTACATCGCCGGTCCAGAATGGAACTGGAAGCCGGGAACGACGAACGGTCATTCCGTGATTCAAGCGATCGACATAACGAACCCTTCGGGCGTCCTCGCGAAGGGCGCCGATGTCGTCGTCAGCGGGCAAATCAATAGCCGCTGGCAGATGGACGAGTATCAAGGAGTGCTGCGTGTAGTCAGTCAGCACGGCAATGGTTGGTGGAGCGACGACGGAAACGTCAATCCGGAGGTGCAGACGTTCACCGTAACGAATGCCAACGTCATCACCCCTCTCGCTACGTCCCTCCTCACGTTGCCCAAACCGGAAAACCTCGAGAGCGTTCGCTTCGACGGTCCCCGGGGCTACGCGATCACGGCCGAGCAGCGCAGCCACGACCCGCTCTACACGATCGACTTGAGCGATCCCGTTCATCCGAAGCAGGTCGGCACTCTCGAAATCCCCGGTTGGGTCTTCCACATGGAGCCTCGCGGCAATCGTCTCGTCGGATTCGGCTGGGACGATACGGCTGCGGGCGGCGCGCCACTTTCGGTCTCGCTCTTCGACGTGACCGATCTTGCCAAGCCGGCACTTCTCAAGCGCGTCTCGTTCGGGTCCGGCTTCTCCTCCCTCGCTGAAGACCAAGACCGCATTCACAAGTCCGTGCGCGTACTCGACGATGCAGGGCTCATCCTCGTTCCGTTCGCGAGCTCGGGAACGTGGGGCGGCACGAACTGCACACAGCCGACGAGCGGAATTCAGCTCATCGACTACTCGTCGTCGGATCTTGCTCTTCGCGGCGTTGCTCCACAATACGGCATGCCGCGGCGCGCGCTTCTCGCGAACAATCGCATGCTGGCGCTCTCGGACCGAAACATCACGAGCTTCGACATCACGTCACGCGACGCCCCAAAGAAGACGAGCGAGCTCGACGTTTCGAATCCCGCGTATCGCATCGTCGAAACCGCAACGCACATCGCGAGCATCACGAACGATTGGTGGACCGGCGAAGCACTTCTCTCGCTGACACCGAAGGAGAATGCAGACTACGCCCAAGTGACGGGTAAGGTTTCCCTCACTGCCCTCGCGACGCCGAGCCCTCAAACGTGCTCGCAGGGACCCTCGACCTGGGCGTCCTGGTACAGCGCGCGCTTGCTGGTGAACGGCAACACGATCACGGTCGTCATTCCGACCTATACGTACGACTCGAGCGGGGCGGACTACTACTCCGGACAATCGGTGAACGTGATCGTCGGCACGATCGACATCTCGAATCCCGCTGCGCCGAAGATTCTCGGCCGTGTCGACGTGCCCTTCAAGAACCCGAAGTCGACGGACACGCACTACTACTCGAGCTCGCTCGTTCAGGACGGCTACGACTACTACTCGTACTATGGCGGCTATAGCGGCTCGCTCGTAGGATCCGGTCAGAGCGTGGTGCAGGTCGGCTCGAAGCTGGCGTTCCTCGAAGCAGACTACGAATCGATCACGCAAAAGGCGTCCGACGGAAGCTACTCGTACACGCAAAACGTCTCGCGACGCCTCCACGTCGTCGACCTGTCGAATGGCTCTTCGCCCGTGCTCAAAGATACGGTGGAGCTCGGCGCGAGCCTCGGAACTGGGCCGCTCCATGTCGTCGGCAACAAGGTCCTCACGACGCGCTGGATCCCTTCGCCGACTTCTTCGAAGAAGGTTCGCTTCTACGTCGATCGCGTCGATCTCTCGGGGGCGGAACCTCTTCGGCTCTCTTCGATCAACACGCCGGGCTCTTTGCTCATGGTCGACGAAGCCTCGAATCATCTCGTCACCGTCGACTACTCGGCGAAGACGCTGAGCGCCACGGACTGGCAATCTTGTGACAAGGCCGCCAACGGCCGCGGTCACTTCGACTACGAAACGCAGACGTGCACCGACGTTTCGCGCGCCTTCAAGCTCTCCGATCTCGCGGGTCCGACGGTGACGCTTCGTCAGACGTTCGTCCCGCCGTCGCAAAACATCGGTGGCATTCAGATCGCGGACGACCGCCTCTACGTGACGCGTTACACGCGCTACGACTACTCGAACTACTCCTACGATTACTCGGGTAACTACACGCCGCCGAAGGTCCTCGAAGATGGCGGACTCTGGGCCATCGGTGGCATTCGCTCGGGCAATCTCTCGATCGTGAGCCAATTCGCGGGAGACGCCGTTTGGCCGCTCGCCGCACGCGACACGAAGATTGCAATCTACACAGAAGGTGGCCTCGCCATCTACGACACGGCGACGGCGACTCCGAAGCTCGTCAA
>JAHFDV010000165.1 GCA_023248815.1 Myxococcales bacterium | reverse complement strand
TATCGCATCGCCGAGCCGAGTCCCTTCGACGCGCACCTGATGAAGCCCGTGGAGTTCGATCAGCTGACGGCAGTAATGGCGAGCGTCGTCGAGCGCGCGCGCACCAAGCGCTCTTGAAGGTGCTCTCCGCGGGCCCTTCACGAGCACGCGTTCGAGATCGGTGTCAGTTCGTGACGACGAACGAGTGGACGCCGTAATTGTGGAGATCGTGATGCACGTCGAGCGTCACTTCGGCATCGGCGCCGCCCCAGGGAGCCGAGAGCGTGAAGGATGTCGGTGACGCGACGGCTTTGATGATCCAATTCGCAGGACCGCCCGGCGTCGTCGCAACGTCGCGCTCGCTGTGCGAGACGAGCTTGGTGCCCCCCGTCAACGTCACTGCGGCGCTGCCCTTCGTGACCTTCGCCGTCACCTTTTCGGCGTCGTAGCCGACGAGCGTATCGGAATCGCGGAGCTGACCGCGATAGCCCGTCGCGAGACCGCCGTTGTTGCCGGTGCCTTCCTCATTCGTTCCATCTTGAGCCGCCGCATAGCCGATGGTCACGGGTCCCGCGGGTGCAGCCGCGAGCGTGATCGTGACCGTATTGGCCGACGAGATCGCGACACTCGCGATCGTGAGCGGCTTCTTTGCAGCGTCCCACGCTTCGAATCCGCGCCCGTTCTTCCAAGCGGTGTTCTTCGTTTGGTGCGGCAAATCGAGCGAATAGTCCCACTCGAGGGGCGGGTTCGGGACGTCGAAGGAGACGACGACATTCGCTCCCGTGCGCGTCGCAGCCGTCGGTTGAACGGGCTTCCATTTTTTCCCTTGGTTCACGACGAGGTCGAACACCTCGCCATATTTTTCGCCAAGGCTGCGATAGCCCGTCGCGGGAAAGTGAAGATGATCTACCGAGTACATGTACTGGTACTTCGGGCCCGTGCAGACGATGAGCGGATCTTCGACGCCCGCTTTCCATACCTGCACGGCGGATCCCGTCATCGCGCCGAAGACGCTCTGTTGCGAGACGAGAAGATAGACGTCGCGCGTCTGCCCCGTGATCGCTTTGAGATCGACGTTGTAGTCCTTCACGAGCTGCTTGATGCCCGCGTTGTAGTCCTTGTTACCAGCGTCCGACTCGCCGTGCGTGAGGATGATCGCGCCATAGCCGAACGTCTTGCCGGCAGCCTTCGCGAGATCTTTCAATGCCCGCGCTTCCATCAAGCTCGCGGGGTAAGCGCGTGCGCCGCCTGCCTTGTTGATGTCGACGAGAGGATGGCCTGACCAACCGACGACCGAATGCAGCGTCAGGTAGTCGCGCGTGGTTCGCGCGAGAAAGAGAGCCGAAATCTCGTTCGCCATTCCCGAGTGCGGTGTCTCGCCGGCGATGTTGTTGGGATATTGTCCGTCGGTATATCCTGGACCCGTGCCCTTGCTCTTTTCGCGACCTGGCTCGATGAGCGGCGTGATCGCAAACTTCGGCGCGCCGCCCGTCAGCGGATATTTCGGATCGGCGCCCGTATCGATCAACCGACCATTCGAGAACGGCTGCTTCGTACTGACGACGCCGGCCGTCGCTCCGACAGAGAGACTCTGACCCGTGCCGATGATGCCGACCCAATCGAACGGCGCCGACTCGGTCGCACTTCCATCCGGCGACGCGTCATCCGTGGACATCGATCCGTCGTCGCCCGGCCCACCGTCTTGCAGCGTACTGCCATCGGGCGTGTCTCTGCCTTCACGCGAAGGTTCGTCGTCGCCACAGCCGACGTGCACGCACACGGCAAGGACAGGAAGCGCAATAGCGCCAAAGCGGGAGGCGAAGCGGGTCGTACGACGAAGGAACACGCGCTAATTCTAGCTGATCTCCTTGTTCCAACATCTTAAGGACGCCCCTGTGTGTGCTCGAATGCGAATGCTCCCCATCTTGACCAGGCGAAAACGCCGGTGTACGTCTGCTTCCGCTTCGCGAACGTGGCGGAATTGGCAGACGCGCTAGATTCAGGTTCTAGTGGTGGAAACACTGTAAGGGTTCAAGTCCCTTCGTTCGCACCACGCGCCGATGGCGCGTTGGGGTCTAAGGAGACGTTGGCTCGCTGCGCGAGGGCAAGTCCCTTCGTTCACTTCGCGCTCCGATGGCGCGTTGGGGTCTAAGGAGACTTAGGCTCGCTGCGCGAGGGCAAGTCCCTTCGTTCACTTCGCGCTCCGATGGCGCGTTGGGGTCTAAGGAGACTTAGGCTCGCTTCGCGAGTTCAGCTTCCTTTGTTCTCCGTGGGCTCAGGAAAGCTAGCCCTCCTGCGGAGGGTCAAGTCCCTACGCGCTGGGCCTGGTCGAACGCCGTTCAGCCAGTGCGCGTACTTGCAAAATACATGCAAATCCCAAGTGCGTCGCGTTGGTCGAACGCGGAGGTAAGAACGGTGCTTACGACCGCTCGCACCAAATGTTCATCACGCCCGACTCGTCTCGTTCGACGTGGACGACGCGCGGATGGCAGCACACGTCGCAGTCTTCGATGAAGGTTTCACTGCGCGTCACCCAAGGGTCGACGGCGATCTCGGACGTCTCGCCGCAGAACGGACAGGCGACGCTTGCTTCGGCGCTCGTGTCTTTGCCGTTGCGCGAGCTCTTCACGCGAATCTCGCTCGCGCGGTCCTTTTCTTGTTCGCGCCAAACGCTCTGCCACGTTTCGACCGCCGCAACTGCTGCCTTTTTCATTTCGAGCACTCCTTCTTTTTTCGAGAAACAAGAAAGAAAGATCCGCGCGTCGCAAAAGTGGACGAGTCTCCCGCCCTCTCGACTATTCTATGAGCACGAATCGCGGACGCGCATCCATTTAGAGACGCACGTTCGATTTTCGGTAGTGCATGGACTTAGGGTGACACACACCCGTCTCGAAGGAGTGATCTGCTTGGAGCTACGTCGCATCGACATCGTGAGTGATGCCACTGGAGAAACCGCCGAGCGTGTCGTTCGTGCGGCGCTCTTGCAATATCCGCACGCAAAGGTGCAAGTGCAGATGCACAGCAAGGTTCGGACCCGCGAGCTCGCGCGACCCATTCTCGAAGCCGCCGCGCGCGAAGGTGCGCTCGTCGTTTTCACGGTGGTCAGTCCCGACCTGCGCGAATTCATTCACACGCAGAGCTACGAGCTCAAGATCGAGTCCCTCGACCTCATCGGATCGCTCATCGGCAAGATCGGTACCTACCTCGATCGCCAGCCCATCAATCAGCCGAGCCCCTCGCTCCCGCTCTCCGAAGAATACTTTCGACGCATCGAGGCCGTAGAATTCACCGTCAAGAGCGACGACGGCAAGGAACCGCGCAATCTCAAGCGCGCCGACATTCTTCTCGTGGGTGTGAGTCGTACTTCGAAGACGCCCCTCTCGACCGTGCTGGCCCAGCGCGGCCTGAAAGTTGCGAACGTTCCCATCGTTCTCGGCATCCCTACGCCGCCAGAGCTCGAAGAGGCCTCACAAGATCGCATCGTCGGTTTGACGATCGGCCTCGAGCCTCTCGTCGAAATCCGCCAAGCGCGTCTGCGTCAGCTCGGCATGCCCGTCGATGCCGCGTATGGCCTCCGGGATCAAGTGAAGGCCGAGCTCGCCTACGCACAAGAGATCTTCTCCGCGCATCCGAGGTGGCCCGTCATCGACGTCACGGGTCGCGCGATCGAAGAGACCGCCGTGACGATCTTGGAGCTGATGAGTCAGCAAGCCGCGCAGATCTCTCGGCCTTCTCTCACTTGAGAGCACGCTGAGCCAAGAGCAAGCTGACGCGAGACCCATGACGTGCAACTTGCACGTTATGAGCTCGAAGGTCTCAACCTGCCATTCTGCGTGATTTCTTGAGCGCATCGACGACGAGCTCGCCGTCTTCGACTCCGAGAAGCACGAGGTCTCCGTCGACGACGGCGCCGCGAAGAAGAAGATCTGCGAGCGGCGCTTCGACGAGGCGCTCGATGGCGCGACGCATCGGGCGTGCGCCGAGCGAGAGGTCGTAGCCTCCGCGGTCGAGGAGCACGTCGATGGCTTCTTCGCTCATGTCGAGCTCGAGGCCGCGCGCATCCTTCAGATCGATCGAGAGCTTCCGGAGCATGCGTCGCGCGATCTCCCGGACTTCGTCGCGCGAGAGCGGTCCGAAGGCGAGCACTTCGTCGAAGCGATTGTAGAGCTCGGGCGGAAGCGCGTCGCGTGCCGCTTGGAGGAGAATCTCTTTGACGTCGGCAGAGGCTGCCGAGAAGGACGCCATGGGTGAACCGAATCCGATGCGGCCCCGTTGTTCCGAGCGCGGAAGGCGATCCGCGCCGAGGTTCGAAGTGAGCACGATGACGACGTTCGTGAAGTCGACCGTGCGGCCGCGCCCATCCGTGAGCCGACCTTCGTCGAACACCTGCAAGAAAGCTTCGAGCACGTCACGGTGTGCTTTTTCGATCTCGTCGAGAAGGACGACTTGATACGGGCGACGCTTCACGGCTTCCGTCAAATAGCCGCCGGCTTCGTGACCGACGTAACCAGGAGGTGCACCGATGAGTCGTGCGATCGAATGCGCTTCGGCGTACTCGGAGAGATCGAGACGCGTCATCGCGTCTTCGGATCCGAACATGCACTCGGCGATCGCTTTTGCGGCTTCCGTCTTGCCGACGCCCGTCGGTCCGAGGAGGAGGAAGCTTCCAAGCGGTCGCTTTCCACGAATGCGCGTGGCACTGCGGCGCAAGATCGAGGAGATCCGAGAGAGCGCGTCTTTGTGGCCGACGACACGTTCTTCGAGAAGCGATTCGAGGCGAAGCAACTTCTCGCCGTCCGTCTCGAGGAGGCGACTCTCGGGGACACCCGTGACTTCGGAGACGACCGCAGCGACATCGCTGGAGTCGACCGTCGTCTCACCTTTGCGATGAGCGCGTGCGCCAGCGAGATCCAGAAGTGCCAGTGCCTTTTGCGGCATCGCCGGCGTGCCGACATAACGTTCGGCCCAGTCGATGGCTTGCTCGATTGCTCGCGCTTCGAAAGTGACGGAGTGATGATCGGCAAAGGAGAGCGACGCCGCCGTCACCATCTTCTTCGCATCTTCATCGGCGGGCTCCTCGATCTCGACGGCGCTCATCAAGCGGCGATAAACGGGATCCGATTCGATCACTTTGCGGTAGTCGTCGACATCGGACGTTCCGATGATCGATAGCTCGCCACGAGCAAAAGCGACGCGAAGCTGCAGGAGGCCATCCGGGCCATCCATGTTGAGCACGCTCGGGAAGTTTTCGATCGCGAGGATGAAGCGCGGGCCAGCTTTGCGAACTTCTTCGACGACGGCGGCAAGCTCGTCGGTTCCGGCTTTGTTGCGCTGCGCGAGGATCGACATCGGGTCGATCTCGAGGAGCGTGCGCGGCTCTTTGATGGTCGCTTCTTTGACGAGACGCCGCGCGAGCTCACGCAGAAGTGCCGTCTTTCCGATTCCGCTGGGACCGACGAGACAGGGGTTTTTGCCTTCTTTTCTGCAGGCAATGTCGAGCACGAGCTCGATCGTCTCGTCACGGGCGACCGTGGGATCGAGCACGTTTTGGAACGCGAGTGCGCTCAAGTTGCGAGCGTGCTTCAAGAGATGCGGAAACTTTTTCTCTTCGAGATCGAACGGTGTTCGTTCGAGACGCGGCAGCTCTTTCTTCTTCGAGACGACGATGCTGCTCGTGTGCTTGACGTCGCGTTTGACGTGAACGCCTCCATGCTTGCCGGCGTTCGTGTCGCGATCCGTCGGTGGCGCGGGACGTGAGGGCGGCGGTTGCACGCTCGTGGGAGGCTGGTTGGCAAAAGACGAGTGCGGAATCCGCGAATGGCTTCCCGGATTCTGCGCGCCCGTGGGCAATTGCGGACGAGAAGGGACGGTCGGATGAGCAGGCTTCGTGACGGGGCTCTGCGTTAGACGTGACTCCGAGCGCGCGCCGTTCTCGGCTGCCATCGTGCGGGCCTCTTCGGCATGGTGACGACGCGGAGGGATGACACCACTCGCGAGGGCGAGTGCCTGCGAACGAAGGCGCGTGATGTCCGTCCCGCATTGCTGAAGGAGTCGGTAGCCTGCGCTCGTGCGCTCCTGGCAAATCGCCGCGAGAAGATAGAGCGCTTCGGGCCCACCGTTTCGCGCTGCATCGCGCGACACCTGGAGCATCTTGCCAGCGAGGTCCGCCGCTTCGTCCGAGACGACGCGCGATCCCTTGATGAGCACCTCGGTCGTGAGTCGGCGGTCGAGCAAAAGGTCGCGCGCAGGCGTCGGCAGGTGAGCGAGCGTCGCGACGAGATGGCAACTCGTCAGGCGTTCGTTCCGCTCTTTCGCAAAGGTCTCGGCGGTGCGGCGGATTTCGACGATTGCTCTTTCCATCGGTGAGGCATGTCAGTTCTCACGAACGGAAAAATTGGGCCAAATTCCGCGTGGGTTTGACGCGTTCTTTGGTCTTGGGAGTGAAGGCTCGGATCTACCTCTGGGCGAGGCGTGCCAGTAATTTACCGTGAATACCGCCGAAAGCGCCGTTCGAGAGCAGCGCAATCACGTCTCCTGGCTTCGCGTCGCGCACCAAGTCTTCGAGAATCTCGTCCACCGTCGCTTTCGCGAGGGCCCGATCACCGATCTCCTTGGCGAGCCTGTCCGTGTCGAGACGCTCCGCTTCGGGGATGTTCGTTCTTCCGAGCGGCGCGAACAGAATCTTGTCGGCGGCATCGAAGGCACGCACGTACTCCGTCTGGTGGATCGAGCGGCACGCCGTCGCGCTCCGCGGTTCGAAGACGGCGATGAGCTTTCCGTCTTTGTGCTTTGCCCGCAGCGCGCTCAGGGTCTCGCGGACGGCCGTCGGGTGATGTGCAAAGTCGTCGTAAACGGAGATTCCTGCGGGAGCACCCAAGAGATCCTGGCGCCTTCGAACGCCACTGAATTGCGCGAGTGCGCGCCGCGCAAGAAGCGTGTCGACTCCGAAGCCTTCGGTGACGGCGGCAAATGCGGCGATCGCATTGCGAACGTTGTGCGCCCCGGGAACGGCGAGCTCGAGACGCCCAAAGGAGGACCCGGCGCCGAAGAGATCGAACTTTTGCGTCGCCGCACCATTCATCGGCACGAGCGCGCCCTGCCACGTGGGCGTCACGTCGCCGACGTCGTCGCCTTCGAGCGCGTAAAAGCGCACCTCGCACTTCGCGTGCTTCGCGAGCTCACGAACGGCGGGGTAACTCGCGTCTGCCACGAGCAAGCCCTGCGGCGGGATGCGCTCGACGAGGCCACGAAACGCCGCCACGTATTTCTCTTCGCTGTCGTAAATGTCGATGTGATCGTGCTCGATGCTCGTGAGAATGACGACATCGCGATCGGATGCGCCGACGTAGTCGAAGAACTTCGGCTGCTTGTTCCAATAGGCGGCGTCGTATTCGTCGGCTTCGACGACGAAAGGAGAGGGTGGCGCGCCGCTCGCGCCGATCTTGCGCTTGGTCGACCCTAGGGCCGCGCCGCTCGGAAGATCTTTCGGCAACCCGCCGATGAAGTAGCCGGGCTCGAGACCCGCGGCATGAAGGAGATAAGCCGCGATCGAGCTCGTCGTCGTCTTGCCGTGCGTTCCTGCCACGAGGAGCGGTGTACGCCCCTTCAAGAAATATTCGCGCAGCGCGCCCGACATCGAAACGAACGCGAGTTGCTCTTCGCTCGCTCTCAACGCCATCGGATTGTCGCGACGAATCGCGTTGCCAATCACGACGACGTCGGGACGCGGCTCGAGATGCGCCGGGTCGTACCCTTTCATCGTACGAATGCCGGCGGCCTCGAGCGCGGGACCAATCGGCGGGTCGAAGGAAACGTCCGAGCCCGACACTTCGTCTCCCCGTTCGCGAAACAGCATCGCGAGGGCTCCCATGCCCGTCCCTGCAACTCCTACGAGATGTATTTTCATGGCACCTTTTTGAATGCGAGCGCGTCACCTTCGACATCGACGGCGAGCCGAGATCCGCTTCCATAGCCGCCCTGCAAAATCGCTTCGGCGAGCGGATCTTGAAGACGTTTCAGAATCGTTCGCTTGAGCGGCCGTGCGCCGAATGCGGGCTCGTACGAGTGATCGACGAGGAACGATTTGGCTGCGTCCGTGAGCTCGATTTTGATGTCCCGCTCGGTGAGCATGCGCTCGAGACGAACGAGCTGGATATCGACGATTCCGCGGAGATCATTCTTCGAGAGGGGGCGAAACACGATGATGTCGTCGATGCGATTCAAGAACTCTGGGCGCAAGAACGCTTTGAGATCGTCGAGGAGCACGTCGCGCAACGCGTCTCGTCCGTCTTCCGTTTCGAAGAGCGCGGTCGGTGTCTCGAGAATGCGCTTGCCACCGATGTTGCTCGTCATGACGACGACCGTGTTGGAAAAGTCTGCCGTGCGCCCGCGACCGTCCGTGAGACGACCATCGTCTAGCACCTGCAAAAGAAGGTTGAAGACGTCTCCGTGCGCTTTTTCGATCTCGTCGAACAAGAGCACGCTGTAGGGACGGCGCCGCACCGACTCCGTGAGAAAGCCGCCCTGTTCGCTGTCGACGTAACCGGGTGGCGCGCCGACGAGCCGCTGCGCCATGTGCTTCTCCATGAACTCGCTCATGTCGAGGCGCGTCAGCGCTTGTTCGTCGTCGAAAAGAAACTCGGCGAGAGCTTTCGCGAGCTCGGTCTTTCCGACACCGCTCGGCCCCAAGAGCAAAAAGGATCCGATGGGCTTTCCCGGATCACGCAGGCCGACCCGCCCGCGACGCACCGCGCGACTCATCGCAACCACCGCTTCGGCTTGCCCGACGATGCGCTTTCCGAGCCGCTCTTCCATCTTCAAGAGCTTCTCGGCTTCGGACTCCATCATCTGCCGCACGGGAATTCCCGTCCAATCACCGAGCACGCGCGCGACGTCTTCGTCGGTGACGATGGCCTTCGAGTCGATCCCGCCCGTCGTTTCGAGCGTTGCTCTAGCAGCTTCCAGTTTGCGCTTCGCATCGGGAAGCAAGACGTCGATCTCGGAGACCCGGGTTGCGTCCTTGCGATCCCGCGCCGCCGCGAGCTCGTTCTCGAGTTTCGCGACGTCCTTCTCGAGGGACTCCTTCGAAGCGCGCGCGTTGCGGCGCGAATCGAGACGCTGGCGGAGCTCGGTCGCCTTGGGCTCGAGCGTCGCAATCTCTTCGTCGATGCGCGTTCGTGCGCGCACACTGCGATCATCCGTGTCGTCGGTGAGCGATCGCTTCTGCGCCTTCAGCGAGGAGAGTCGCGAGAGCGTGGCATCCCCTTCGAACGAAAGGCCATCCGTCGTCGCACGCTTCTCGTAAGCAGCTTAGTCGAGAAGGCCAATCGCGCTCTCGGGAAGCACACGATCTTGAAGGTAGCGTTTGGCGAGGCGCACCGACGCCACGATCGCGGGATCGCCGATCTAGACGCCGTGATGCTGTTCGAATCTCGAAGCGATTCCGCGCAAGATCTCGACGGCTTGCTCTTCCGTCGCGGGATCGATCGTGAGGGTCGTGAACTCGCGACAGAGCGAAGGTTCCTCTTCGAGTAGCGAGCGCAAACCATCGGGCGTCGTCGTTCCGATCAGCCTTATTTCTCCGCGTGAAAGCAGTGACTGCAGAAAATCTCCGATGCGCGCTCCCACGGTCCCACGTGCCGCAATCGAATCGATGCCGGAGATGAAGAGCAGCGTGTCTTTCTTGTCTTTGCGAATCTCTCCGAGCGTGTTTTGCAGACGCGTTTCGAGCTCGCTGCGAAGCTTGGTTCCGGCAACGAGCGAAGCAACGTCGAGCTCGATCACGCGCGCGCCGAGAAGACTACTCGGTACTTCGCCATTCGCGATGCGGCCCGCGAGCGCGTGAACAATCGCCGACTTTCCTACGCCGTGCTCACCGACGAGGAGCGGATGGTTGTGATGACGGCGTCCCAAGATTTGCAAAAGGCGCTGCACTTCGACGGCGCGCCCGATGACGGGTGAAGCTTCGGCTTCGTGTGCGCGTGCAACGAGATCGACGAACTCCGCCGTAGCGCTCGACGCGGCGCCCTCTTCGCGCGGCGGCTTGATCGCATCCATGTGCGAACGGAACGACCCGGGTCCGAGAGAGAAGGCCTGCAATACGGAAGCTGCGTTGCCGCGAATCTCCTGCGAGAGCGCATTCAAGAGGTGGGAGAGCTCGACTTTTCCGTCGCGGGCTTCGCGTTCGGCTCGCGCCAAAAGATCGATTGCCGCGCGCGAGAGGTAGGATTCACTCGCGCCCCGCGCGATTTTACCGAGCGCACGTTCTGCCTCGGCCGCGACGAGGCTCGGCTCCGCGCCGGCGCGACGAAACACCTCGGCGACTCCGCGATCTCTATCGAGCGCGCGAAAGAGAATGTGCACGGGCTCGACCTCGGCGTGCTTTCGTTCATCGGCCAAGGCTTGGGCGTCGACGACGAGCGCCTTGGCACTCGGCGCGTAGCGTTCGAGGAGCGTCTCGGAAGGCATGTGCGGGCCATGCTACTGCAATTTTTGCCCTCTTTTCGCCGGCTTCGTCTGCCTTGCGAACGCGCCGTCTCGTCCCTACCTTGTAAGGACCGCCATGGCCGTCCAAATCTACACCACCAAGGTTTGCCCCTACTGCATCCGCGCCAAGGCGCTCCTCAAGGGTAAGGGCATCCCCTTCGAGGAGATCGATGTCGCCGGCGACGACGCGAAGCGCACCTGGCTCGTCGAAACGACGGGTCAGCGAACGGTTCCGCAGATTTTCATCAACGATGAATCGATTAGCGGCTTCTCCGAGCTCGCGGCGCTCGACAAAGCC
>JAHFDV010000544.1 GCA_023248815.1 Myxococcales bacterium | reverse complement strand
ACTTGGCGATCCCGAAGTCGAGGAGCTTGGGATGGGCGTGGCCGTCTTCGTCGTAGGAGATGAAGATGTTTTCCGGCTTCAGATCACGATGTGCAATCCCCCGCGCGTGGGCCGCGTCGAGTGCACGCGCGACGCCGCGCAAGATGGGAAGCGCCTCTTCGAGAGTGAATCTCCCCTTCTCTCGGAGAATCACGTCGAGCGGGCGGCCGTCGAGTAGCTCCATGAGAAAGAACTGCCGACCATCCGGGAGCTTCCCGAAGTCGAAGATGTCGATGATGTTGCGGTGACGGATCTCGTTGACGACGCTCGCCTCTGCGATGAATCGCGAAACCATCTCCGGGTTCATCGAATACTGGTGATTGAGAACCTTGACCGCCGCGCGCTTGCCGATGACGGGATGGACCGCGCGATACACTGCGCCGAAGCCGCCTTCGCCGATCTTCTTCTCGATTCGGTACTCTTTGACGATCGTGCCTTCTGCGACACCGCCAACTTCCGTCGAGGCCGTCGAGTCGACGAGCTTCGCGCCGTCGTCCTCACAAACCGTCGCTCCCGCTTCATAGCGACGGTTGCAGGTCGGGCACGTGAGCATCGCGGCGGCAGTATAACCTCGACGCGCGGTCGTTTGCGAAGGGTTCTCTCAGCGAGGGGCAACGCGCGCGAGGGGGCGCAGGGCCACCTCGGGAAGGAGCTCCGCAAAGCTGGTGACGAACGCGTTCGGCAGCTCGACCTCGGTAAGCTTGCGCACGAACCTCCGGATATCTGGCTGAGTGAGGAGCACGGGCGCGCGTTGCGCGTCTTCCGGCAGAGCGTTCAACGCGAACCGAAGTGCGCCGAGGACGTCTCTCGAGGCTTGGGGTGAGAGTGCGAGGAATGCGCCGCTCGGCGTGCGCGTAATCGCCCGACGAATCTCTTCCTCGATCATCGGATCGATCAGGACCACGTCGAGATGCTTTTCGCCTCCGGTCAGACGATGAGTGATGGGACGCCGCAGCTGGCTGCGAAGGTACTCGGCGAGCTGGAGCGGATCTTTTTCGACGGAGGCAACGGCAGAGAGCGCTTCCAGGATGCTGCGAAGATCTTGGACGCTCACGGCCTCTTCGACGAGCCTCCGCAAGATATCCGTAAGCTGAACGAGCGAGAGAGGCTTCGGAACCACGTTGCGAACGAGCGCTGGCACGAGCTGTTCGAGCTCGTCGAGGAGTCGCTGCACTTCCGTAAGTCCGAGGAGGTCTCCTGCGCGTCGCTCCAAGAGAGGAAACACGATCTGCGCGATCGCGAGACCCGGGTCCGAGTCACCGCCGACCTCCACGCCTTCGAATGTGGCGACCGGAATCTCGAAGAGCGAGAGCCGGAAGTTCCCTTCGGCAAGCGCGCGGTCGATCCGCAGACGCGCTGGCGGCAACGGTACGCCGAGCTTGCGGAAGAACTGTTCGCGCAAGAGAGATAGCGAAGGCCTTATCGAATCGTCGATCGCGTCGGCGAGGTTCGGTGCGAGCTCGAGGCTCCAGGTAGCGAGGATCGGAACGAACTGGACGTCGTGCGTCGGCCGGGAGGTCTCCTCGAGGCGCGCGCGCTCCTCTTTGTGCATCGCGCGACTTCGCAAGGTCCCGGCGACGAAGAGGCCGATTCCCAAGACGAGAAACGGAATCGTCGGCAACCCTGGAACGATCGCGAGCAAGGTGATGAAAACGCTCGCGACGCGCAGCGCTTTCGGAACACCGAAGAGCTGCTTCGCAAGATCTTCGCCGAGCGGCGTTCCGGGCTCCTCGCTTGCCGTCCGTGTCACCAACACGCCCGCGCTCGTCGCCAAGATGAGCGCCGGGATCTGCGAGACGAGACCGTCGCCGATGGTCAGGAGGCCATAGCGCTTCAGGGCCGTCGTCACTTCCATTCCGCGCTGTCCCACTCCGATCGCGAGGCCACCGAGAATATTTACGACGGTGATGACGAGCGACGCGATGACGTCTCCCTTCACGAACTTCATCGCGCCATCCATCGCGCCGTAAAACTGGCTCTCGCGAGACAGCATCCGGCGGCGCTTTCGAGCCTCTTGAGAGTCGATCGATCCTGCTCGCAGTTCGGCGTCGATCGCCATCTGCTTGCCGGGCATCGCGTCGAGAACGAAGCGCGCTCCGACCTCCGCCACGCGCTCGGAACCTTTCGCAATCACGACGAATTGGATGATCGTGAGCACGAGGAAGATGACGGCGCCGACGACGTAGTTCCCCTTCACGACGAAGTTTCCGAACGCGGCAATCACCTCGCCTGCGTTTGCCTGGAGGAGAATCAGGCGCGCAGACGAAACATTCAGTGACAATCGCAGGAGCGTCGTCAGAAGAAGGACGGTCGGAAACGTCGCGATCGCCAGTGCATCTGGAACATAAAGAACGACCAGTAAGATCGCGACTGACAGCGAAATATTCGTGGCGAGAAGGAGATCGAGCAGCCACGTAGGCAACGGCACGATCATCATTGCGACGACCGAAATGACGAGAACCGCGAGGAACACCTCGGGCGCGCGGAAGCCGAGCCCGCTATTTCTCCCCTGCCCCTCACGCATCGCGCGCGGAGACTACCTCGTATTTGCCGTCGATTGAACGCCCTCGATTCGCAAAGGTCCATGTTAGGATCCCCAGCGGCGCATGAACGACAACCGCCCAATGACGATGCCCCCCCCTACGACCCTCGTGCGTCGCGCGACCGCGCTGACCGACGTCGGTCGTCGTCGTAAGGGCAACGAAGACGCTTACTTTTTGGACAACGAGCTCGGCCTTTACGTCGTCGCAGACGGAATGGGCGGGCATGCCGCGGGTGAGGTCGCGAGCGCGGCCGCCGTCGAAACCGTCTTTGGAATGGTGAAGCGCGGCCTTCGAGATCTTCCGGAGCTCCACGATCCCATTGCGGATAAAGACGCGAAGGCGTTCACGCGGCTCATGGAGAGCGCCGTCCAAGGCGCGACGTACATGGTTTATTCGATGGCCGAGCAGGACAAAGAGAAGAGCGGGATGGGCACGACCATCACTGCGCTCTTGATTTCCGGCGAATACGCCGTGACCGCGCAAGTCGGCGACAGCCGCATCTATCGCGTGAAGAATCACAAGTCCGAGCAGCTCACCGAAGATCACACGCTCATCGCCTGGCAGATCAAGCAGGGCATCATCTCGGAAGCGGAGGCATTGACGTCCCCGCACAAGAACGTCATCACGCGCGCCGTCGGTAACCGCGACTACGTCGAGGTCGATACGAGCATCGTCGGCCTGCAGCAAGGGGACCGGTTTCTCCTCTGCAGTGACGGATTACATGGCTACCTCGAAGACGGCGACATCACTCCGATCGTCAGCCTCGGTGGGGAGAGCGCCGTGAACGAGTTCATCAAGCTCGCGAATGATCGCGGCGGCAAAGACAATATCACAGCGATCCTGGTGGAAATCGATTGAGCATCTTCGCCGCCTCGGCTTTGCGAGGGCGGACGAAGATGCTCATCACGATGCGCACGTGTCGCTGTGATATTTCCCTGTTGCTGGTCCGCTGACGCGGACGGGTTCTTTGTTGGATGGTCCGCTGACGCGGACGGGCGGTACACGATGGCGGCTTGCGCGATTGGGCGCGTGTCGCTGTGATATTTCCCTGTTGCTGGTCCGCTGACGCGGACGGGTTCTTTGTTGGATGGTCCGCATACGCGGACGGGCGGTACCGATGGCGGCTTGCGCGATTGTCGACTTCTCGCGTGTGCGCATTTGAACGGTGAGCAAAGCAAGCGACCTGCTGGTCTCACATTCTTTCGACTCAAAAGTTGTCCATGGAATGCGCGCTTTGATAGCTGTGGCCGATGGATGTGGTTGAGGGGCCACATGCGTCGATGATTCCTCCACGAATTCGCGCTCTTCCTCGGGG